>JAJOJL010000002.1 GCA_021208645.1 Bacillus sp. (in: firmicutes)
CTTTAAAAACAACCTAGAATCCATCAACCACCACTCCCGGTTCTCCCATCCTCATTCTATTTTTAGATGGGTGATAAAAGTACCAGACTCTTCGTTTAATAGATTTACAGCGGAAAAATGAAAGAGGACATCGTTGCCAAAGTTAGCCCTATTTACAGCTCTTTCTAAGTAATAATGCGTATTATAAGCTACATACACTAATTCATTTGGCATGAGTTCCTGTTCTTCCTCTACAGGAATCCAGTTTGGATGAACGAAAAACTTCATTGTAAATGAATCATCCAGCATTTCTAAATGGTAATCCTCCTGAGCAACATGGGAAATTCCACCGAATAACTTATGATAATTCCAGATAAATTCTTCAGGGACTTCAATTCCTTCTTGATCTAGGATATATAGATAGTGCAAAGCCTCTTCTAAATAATGATGTAGCTCAATATTGTAATCGTTCACATTTTGCAAGGACTTCTCTAAATCTCTTATTACATTATCACGATCCACTAAATGCCGCTCTAGCTCTAAGACATCTGCTGACTCCGTTTCATCTAAGGAAGAATCAGGATTATCATCTGGGTCTGGAAACATTAACAAAACCGTTGCAACAACGACTAAGATGAGAATGAAAGTAAAATATTTTTTTGCCACAGAGCTGCCTCCAAGGTAAATAATGATGAATTAGAGAGATACGAGGTTACTTAATAGCCAATTATCATAAGATTTACTTGTCTTTTAGCAAATCCAATTCCTTTCGCAACTCTAGGTTTTCTTCCTCTAATTTCCTTAATCGCCGATTAATGTTATAAAACATAGGTGCAAGACCAACGATCACTACAATTAAAATCAATTCCACAAAAATTCCTCCTTTTTTAAATGAAGGTGTTTAATCTCTTGCAATTATTTTAACACTCTTGCCGAAAATATTGGTATTTTAAGGGAATCATGAAAAGATTTGCAGGTTTCATTTTTATCATTCGGCCATTTAAGAATAAACTAGCCACCTCTATTCTGACACTAGTGTCACAACGACAATCTCTGGTCGATTAAACAGTCGTTGTGGGATAATGCTATTTCCAAGGCCTCTGTTAACGATCATTGTTGTGTTTTCAGATCGATACATACCTGCTGTGTATTCTGGTAAAAAACCTTGGTTTGGAGCGACAAAACCACCGACGAAGGGAATTCTAAATTGGCCGCCGTGAGCGTGCCCCGATAAAACTAAATCGAAATCATACTTAGCATAAAGGGAAAACATTTCAGGTCTATGTGCTAATAATAGTTTGAAACCTATATAATCGGTCTGACTTTCAATAGATTCGTTTATATTTTTTTCTGTTCGTGCTAGTTCAGAAAATGAGTTTTCCCGATTAGCTGGATCATCAATTCCAATAATAGTAATGAAGTCATTATCTCTTTCAATTTTGGTAGTGGTGTTTCTTAACACATTAACACCTATTTTTTCTAGTTTTACCTCTAGTGAATAGAATTTTCCAGACCACCATTCATGATTGCCTGTTACAAAATATACAGGAGCGATTTCGAATAATTCTTCCATAAAAACGAGGCTAGGCTCTTCATTATATTTGTCAGCATCAACTAAATCCCCAGTAAACACAATTACATCTGGGTTTGCATTTTGAACTCTCTTCATGAGATACTGTTGATTTTTTCCGAAGGACTTGTTGTGCAAGTCCGATAATTGCACAATCTTATAACCATCAAAGCTTGGAGGCAGATTGTCTGATTGTATAGTATAGTAACTTGTTACGATTGAATTGTTTTGGAAATAAGAAAAGCTGACAACGAGTATAATTGTAATTAATATGTATAACAATCTTTTTGTCGTTTTATTCTTAATCATCATGGGCCCTCCTTCTCTCCGTCAATTAATCATAACATTATTTTCCTTTTATGATTAAGAGTATTTACACAGATGAATACGTTGCATACTTTCCCTAAGCATGTTATCAATTTAGAACTAGTAACAAGCACTCTAAGTGTTACCATTAAATACTCATGGATCCAATTAAGGGTAAGATATTGTTTGTTTACTTCCCTTAATTTCTTCAGCTAGCCAATTAAGGGCAGGATATTACTAGTTTCCTCCCCTTATTTCCTCCCTCCAACAAAATAAGGGAAGGAGACAGTTAATTTCCTTCCACCCACTTGATCCTATAACTTTTATACTAGAGTTAAAACACCAAAGGTCTTGAATTCTCTCTATACCTGTCTGCATTCAATTCATAAATTTGTATAGCAACTCAACAAATTTAATAGCATCGGAACAGTTTAATTCCGATGCTATTCCATTTAGTTAGACTGTACGGACACAACTTCATCTTTATTTATTTTTTTTAAGATGGAGACCATTCCTTTATATGCTGCACTATGTCCGAAACCGCTCAGTTGGTTCACTGTCCCTGTAAAATACACATCACGCTCTGGATTATAAAAAGCAAAAGCCCCCGATTGTCCCCAATAGCCCAACACTTCTTCAATGGGATTAAAAGGGGATAGAAATCTTGGTGTCCACAATTTCTCTATGCCAATACCGTAGAAGAATTGGCCAGGAAAATATACCATATTCCAGTCTTTTAACGCTTCAATCTCTTCCTTGGGAAAGAAACGCCCTGCAAAAAATGCCTTCAAAAAAATCATAACCTCATTCGCAGTAGAAACAATTCCCCCTTCTGGTGTAATGGAAGCCATATAATGGGGTATATCTAATTGTTTATCTTTGTAATAAATAGGCACAGGGTTTTTATCATTTACTTCTTGAAAAGCATAAGTTTTTATTAAACCCAGTTCGTCAAATATAAAAACTCGGAAAGCGTCGGCCATGCTAAGCCTAGTTATATTTTCTATGATTCTTCCAAGAAGTTGGTAGTTTGTATCAGAATAGTTTACTTTCCCCTTCTGACCTGGTTTAAATTTCGGTTTAAGTTTTTTCACAAGGATTAAAGTTTCGTCTAACGGCCAAGCTTTGTCCTTCCCAGCGAAAATATCATCACCTGCAGTCTTTCCGTTCCCTTGTTTATAGGCAAAGTAATCTGGCAGACCGGAAGTATTGGAGATGAGATGCTTAATAGTAATTTCAGGAGAATAGTCGACGCCATCGAGAACATGGAGCCCTTCCATAATCTGTTCTGACAAATAGGTGGATATGGGGTCCTCTAATTGAAGACGTTTTTCTGCTCTCAATTTTAATATAATTGCTGTAACATAAAGCTTTGTTACACTAGCAATATAATACTGGTCATTATTTTTGAGATTGCCAGCGGATCCTACCCAAGAATATTCATCCCCCTTCTCCATACAAAGAATTGCTCCAAAGTTATTACGCTTTTCGACCATCTTATTGACTGTTTGTTGTAAAAAATTAACATTTAACTTCTTAGTCATTACCCAACCTCCGTTTTTATAAAATTGAACAAAACTAGCGGCCCATTCCCCATGAGGGATGCTCAATCAAATTGTCTTAGCAATTAGATGGAAAGGTTCACAGCTAATATATGTATACATAACTAGTAAGCTTCCGTATCCCTTTCCTTTATAATAGCCTTTACTAATATCTTCCTCACAGTCGTACTTTTGTCAATTTTCCGACAAATAACAAAACGAACCAGTCCCCCCCTTATGAAGAATGCCAGGTCTGGTCCGCCTTTATACTATTCTTGTCCTTGTGGTAATGGATAGCCATCTTGTTTAAATTGTTCCACTTGTTCTGGTGTAAATACAGCAGTAGCTCTACTAATGGTGATCATTCCTCTTAACCTGCGAAGCTCATCATGATACTTTACAGAATTTGTATAATTATCATTCTGCCAATCTCGTAAAATCTGTCTGTACAGATTTTCATGAATGTAGTTTCTCCCTTCCAACCCCCTTTCTTCCATAACTTCCAAAAGTCTGTCAGTCCTTTCCTACGTTATTTCATATACAATCCATTTCCACTCCGCATCGACCACGCTATTTAACATGTATACAAGAGTTTTTTGCATCTTGCCTTCACTCATGCCAACAGTAAATGCTTCTTCTGCAGTCATTCCCGTGATGTCATAGGCTTCACGAAGACTACGATCGTAACGTTCATAAAGGGACTCAGTAAGATTCTCCTCTGCCCCAACACCTGCCTGTTCCATATCATAGACATAAATACTAATAATAGAAAATATAGCAACCACAATGGTAAAAAAAATTTGTTTAATATGCTTCATTCTTCTTCATCCCCAAGCTCATCTTATGTAAAAAGTAATAATGAGTATCCCACTAGCTCAGAATCATAATAACTTCATCAAAATGGTGACGTGTTGATGAGATCTTCTCGAACTCGCTTTCCGCGGGCAACGCCTCAGCCTCCTCGGGAAAACCCACCCTGCGGGGTCTTCTGTCTCTTCCTTCGTCGAGACAAATCGAAGCTTATTCATGAAGTAAACGCTCTTAGCTGTTGCTTTTCCCGCAGGAGTCTCGTTCGCTCCGATCTCATCAACACTTCAATACTTAAATAAGGATCTCATTCTGAGCAAAAGGGATACCCATAAAAGTAATTAATATAAAATTTCATTTATAAACGGTTATTCATCATAGTTCCTCACTACAATCACAATAATATTTCTAGGCGTTTCTCAAAGGCTACACATGTTAATGAAACAATAACCTCCCATGATCAAATTCATGAATCCCGGTCAATTCACTTTCCCCCCTTCTACTTAAAATACTTCATAACTAAAGACGGAACATTTCAAAAAAGATGACTCATCGACAAATAAAAAAAGACAGAAAAAGCTATAAAAGCTTCCCTGCCTTCATTTTTCCAGTTGTCCCAAACATAAAACGTAATTTCGTCCCTCATTTAGAAAATTGTATTAATGCCATTCCATATACCGCAAAAATGTTTCGATTTCGAATGGTTTTCTGTCATTTATGCTTTCATAAACGACATGTTCGTGAATGAAATACCAAGTTCCATCCTGCTCGAAAAACTCAAAAAATCCGTCAATTTGTTTCACATCCTCATTAGTATCATCTTCAGCATAAGGATCATAATAACTGGAGTTTTCGTAATAATACATATTAGGGTTCATTCCAGTTTCTTTGTAATTATCTTCTTCGATTCCAAATGCCTCAAATAACACCTCTTTCCGCTTTTCCAATGGGAAACTGTCTTTTAGTTTTCCTAATGCAAAAAAGCTATTTTCTGATACGGATGGGTGGGTGAAACGCCATTCTACGAAGGTCTCATGCTCCTTCGTATCTATTTGAGAACCTGTTGGCATATAACTTGTGAAACCTATTTCCTCCAACACTAATAAATCAATTTCCATTTCTTTATACTGTCCATTTTCCGTCTTCATGATCATTTTTTTCACAGGAAGTTGGTAATCTGGATGGATCTCCCCTTCCCTCCCACGGACAGTAAAGAACTCATTGACAGTCATTTTTGAAAAAATTAACCATGACTGGTTCCACACCTCAGGATAGTCTATAGGGTAATCTGCAGTGTAGATCATGGGCATGCCAAACAACGTAGAAAGATAAAGCTCTCGAACACGGCCAGTATCTTCATCTATAAACCCATACAAAGCAGCGGTATCCGTGTTAAAGGCAAAAATATTTTCATAAAACGTCATTGGTCCCATGGTGTAATTGTATTCTCCCGTTAACAACCTGTTTGGAATGATTGTCGCTTCCGTGTAACTCCAATTGGACATTAACTTCTCTAATTGTAAATCAAATGCGTCCCTTTCCACCCCTTCTGGAAACATTATAAGGGTTAATTCTTCCGTATTGGATCCAGCTATTTTAAGAGTAAAAATACCATTATCCTCTTCTTCGTCCAAAGTCCAACCTACTGGTAGTGGAACAGATAACTCATTATTAATGAATCGCCAATGCCTCATGTTAGTGAGATCTTCACTATTAGTCGATGGTCTATCCATGAGCCAATCTAAGACCTCTTCGTTAACGTCTATATCCTGTAAATCAACAGGATCCGTTTCTTCTATAGGAACTGGTTCATCCCAATTTAAAATGTTCTCCGTTAAAAAGTTAGATTGGAAAAGTAACAGTCCAGCGACTGCGGCAGCAGTAACGGTTGCTAATCCACCCACCACCTGTTGGCGGAGTTTCTGTCGCTTTTGTTCCTTTATTTGATCGTTTCTCCCATCTTTCAACCCTTGTTGGAAGGCTTTCAGGCTCTTCTCCCGTACTTCTTTCGGTACATCGACTGTTTTACGTTGTTTTAGTAGTTGACGAAGTTCTTGACCATGTTCATCTTGAGATTTTTTGTTGCTCATGATCGCTCACCTCCAGCCTTTATTTTTTCTACTAATAGTATCCTGGCCCTCCGCTGCATGGATTTCACAGACAGAACAGATTTCCCTATAATATCCGCCGTTTCTTTAATGGAAAAGTCTTCAAAAAACGCAAATGAAGAATTGTTTGATAATTTTCCGGTAGTTTTTGGATTATTTCTAGGATTTCATCTATATGGAAATTACGAAGTACCGTGTCTTCAGCTGCCTCCGCTTCTCCTGCCAAATCTTCTAAAAGTCCTTGCTCCAAGGTAAACGATTTTTTATGCCTCTTTTGAGATCGATAATAGTCATATACTGTATTTCTAGCAATCTTAAATAGCCATGTTTTAAAGGCAGATTTTCCTTCAAAGGTATGTAACTGTTTTTGCCACTTTATAAAAAACATCTTGAATGATTTCTTCTGTATCGTGATAACTTTTCGTTTGTATGTATATGTATTGAAACAGGCTGTCTACATAACGCTCATGGAGCAGTTGAATGGCCTGTTGATTTCCCCCTAGAATCTCTTGGATGAGTTCGTGATCGGTCATCTAGTTTTACCCCCTCCATTGCTTCTCTAAGTATAGACGAAAACCGATTAAAAAGGGTGCTCAAGGTATAACAAAAAGACGTTGGCAGTGAGTAGAGTAACAATTTGTATAGGTTCATTTGATCGACAAATTATCACCACTATTCATTCACTAATAACTCAACTTCCAAAATAAAGGGAACGAATCCACTCGGTTCGCTCCCTACATAATCCAAATTCAATTATTCCATTACCATAGGAGATAATTCTTCCATTCCAACTCAAACTACTTGAGTTTTCAAAGAGTATACCTATTATTAACCTAGCTTACCCCTTTGTCCCATTCTTCGTCTGTGGGAGGAGAAGTTTTCTTAACATTAAGGATAGGAGTAGCGTTACAAATGTCAACACTCCAATCATCCCAAAGGCGATAATGGCTCCGAAAATATTTGGATTAGCTATTTGCGGTATGCCAGAGCCAACCCTCTCAGCTGTTGTCATGGCTGTAACAAGCAGACCAGTACCAATGGAGGCAGACATTTGTCGGATTGTGTTCGTTACCGCTGACCCGTGGGGAATCAGCTTTCGTGGTAATTGATTAAGCCCTGCCGTATTAACAGGCATCATGACCATGGAAAAGCCGAACATCCGTATGGCGTACATGACTGCTAAATATACGAGAGACGTGGAAGTGTCAATAAAAAGAAAGGCAAAGGTAGAGATTGTCATAATAATCAAGCCTGGGATTGCCAATACCCTTGCACCATACCTGTCAAAAATCCGACCTGTAATAGGAGACATAAACCCAGTTATCAATGCTCCAGGAAGCAACACCATTCCCGCCTCTACTGCCGTAAATCCACGCATGTTTTGCATATACAACGGAATAAGGGTTTCCAGTCCAATTAACCCGAGAAAGCCAATACTGCAAATGATTGTAGACAAGGTAAACATGCGAGCCTTAAAAACGCGGAATTCCAACATGGGATGGGTCATTCCAAATTGACGTTTAATAAACAAGTATATTGTTAACGATCCGAGGATGAGGAAGAGTATCGTTTGCGGGTGGCCCCAGCCATTATTCCCAGCACTCGTAAACCCGTACAGCAGTCCACCAAACCCAAAGGTTGATAACATAATAGAGATAGGATCCACTTTTGGATTTTTCAACTCAGTTACATTTCTCATGGTAAAAAAAGCAACAACTAACATGATCAAGGCTAACGGTATAATCCCATAAAACAAGAATCTCCACTCATAATTTGTCGTTACCCATCCTGACAACACTGGACCAATGGCTGGAGCAAAGGAAATGGTAAGACCGATGTAACCCATTGCTGTGCCCCGGCGTTCTACGGGGAAAATCAGTAAAAAGACCGTTTGCATTAGAGGAATCATAACCCCAGCACCAATGGACTGAATAATCCTACCTGCAAGTAATACAGGAAAATCGGTGGCCATTGCTGCAATTACTGTTCCAAAGGTGAAAATACCCATGGCAGACAAAAACAGTTGCCTTGTTGTATATTTTTCAATTAAAAATGCGGATATGGGTACCATGATTCCCATTACTAGCATAAAAACGGTCGTTAACCATTGCGCCGTATTAGCAGTAATATTCATTTCAACCATTAAAGGGGGAATTGCCGTAATCATCAGTGTCTGATTCAATACAGCGATGAAGCTTCCAGTAATCAATAATCCTGCAATCAATATTTTACTATAATTTTCATTGTTATCATCCATATTAAAACTCCTACATTCATTTGAATCTACAGGTTACTTATATAATGGTCATCCATACTTATATGACCATAAAAAATAGCCATAGACGGCTAACATCAAAGATTATTCTGGATCTATAGTTTTTTTAGATTCGGTTTTCGAAGAATTTTTCTATTGAGTATATTTTATACTACTAATTTCTTGCGGTCAATAATAGAACTATGGCGGAGTAATATTCCTAGAGCAAACAAATAACAAAATAACCGATGGCAAGTTGAAAGATGAAGTAGTAGTCTTTTGAGAAAGAAATATGTATCTAAGTGTGGAAACGATGGACGCCATTGTGATTTGCAAACAGTTTTTCTGTCTTCATGCTAATTGCCTGGATCAACTATTTCCAAGCAAAAATATGCTGGAAATCGATTGTTGCCCAGGCATTATCATAAAATTTCTTAGTAAAATAAGGTTGTGACTCTTGATTAAACGCAACTCCTACCCCTAAGTAGCGGTAATCTTCACGGAGAATATTTTCTCTATGGCCTAACGAATTCATAAGTCCTTCGTGGGCAAATATACTGTTTATTTGCCCAAATGCTAGATTTTCACCAGCCGTTGTAAAGTCAATATTGTCTGCTTCCATTCTCTCAATGGTGATTTTCCATGTAAAATTAGTATGGCTGAAAAAGTGATTTTCCGCCATGTCCAAGCTATGCTTTCGAGCCGTTTGCCGAACATGCTCATCCCAAGTAAGGATTGGCAACTGATGATTAACTCTTGAAGCATTTGTTAAGTCAAACAATTGATATTCAAATCCCTCTTGTAGTTTCTCGCTTGGTTCAGAATAATAGCTAGGTCGTTTTTCTTCTAGATTTTTATCAACCACTTTAATGGCTGTAACTGTATTGTTTTGGTGTTTGTCATAAAAAACGGTCACATAGCTGCTATCCAGTTTAAATAGATCATATTCTCCATTACTATTAATTTGATATCTAACATTTCCTTTTCTAATATAAGACTCGGGAGTTCCAAGTTGTGCTTGAACGAATTCCTTTGTGGTGCCGATGGTGATGTCTGTTGTAGAAGTAATTAGCCCTTGATTCGTATAAAGGGCACGTACTACATCATTTTCATCATAAGCAACCATAAAAAAGTTCCCGTAGTTTTCGTGATAGGTGTTCCAATTTAAACCATATTCATTAAGAGATGAACGTTTCGGACTAGTGGAAGTTTCATTTTCCACATCCGATCTGAAATTTCCTAATTTAATATTGTGGATAGCAAATTCTTGCCCTTTAGGTGCAGTTAATAATAATGGCGACTCTTCCATCTTTTTTTCATTCGGTGCTACTTGTGAAGGCTCTTCAGGTATTAATCGTTCATTTAATCGCGCTTGCAAATTTTCCAACGCTAATCGCAGTTCTTCATTCTCCTTTACAAATTCCACCGTAGAGTGAAGAGAATCCCATACAAGATCTGGCACTAGCTGTTGTACAGGCTCTTCCCAGACTGGTTTTAAAACAAATCCAAGGAAAAGGATCATTACAAGTAGTATAAACTGTCTCATAATACTTCCCTCCCATACTTATTTACTGATTCTATTCATTGCCTAATCAGTCAAATTTTAACCATTTCTCAGGATCGAATCTGCAATAGGAATGTTACACTAGATTGAAAGATGTTTTTAAAAAAGACTATTTAACACGGAAAACACATAATTTTTTTGTCCATTCTTTATGGAAAGTGTTGGTTAAAAAAGATAAAATAGATTTGAAAAAAAGTTATTAAATTGTGTAGAGGGGTAAATCTAAATGGCAAATACACATATTTTCACTAAAGGAGAAGAAATAGCAAATGCAATAATTCATGGAATAGGTGTTCTATTGAGTATTGCTGCTTTAGTCATTTTGATTGTGTCCTCATCCATTTATGGTACAGCCTGGCATGTGGTGAGTTTTACACTTTATGGCGCAACGATGGTTATCTTGTATACTGCCTCCACCCTTGTACATAGTTTTCCTCAAGGGAAAGCAAAGGATGTTTTTGAAATACTTGATCACTCTTCCATCTACTTTTTTATAGCAGGAACGTATACACCTTTTTTTATTCCTTGCTGTTAAAGGAACGTTAGGATGGACATTATTTGGGATTGTATGGGGACTTGCTATTATTGGTACCATTTTTAAAGCTTATTTTGTTAAACGATTCCTCCACTTATCTACACTCCTTTATATAGGTTTAGGTTGGTTGATTATTTTTGCATGGCGTCCATTAGTGGAGACAGTATCAACAAGCGGGCTTGTTTTATTAATCATTGGGGGCGTATTATATTCTGGAGGGGCCATATTTTATGTGTGGAGGGGTTTCCATTACCACCATGCCATATGGCATATATTTGTGCTAGCAGGTTCCATTATGCATTTTTTTTGCTGTACTAACCTTACTGCCAAGTTAACTGCATACGAGTTAATGGTATGTAGTAGTGAACATTTTACCAAAGTGGTTTCCGCCAAGAAGGTTAAAGCTTTTTAATGCTCGAATAGAAACTTATGTGAATTCTGGAAAGATAAAATGAGAAATAACTAAGAAAAGGCGAATAGGTGATAAGTTATGATTGAGATAAAGACATCCCCCCTTAGTAATGGGGAGTTCAACAGGGGAGTATTTGCAACATGTAATATAGCAAAAGGAGAACTTTTTCATGAGGCACCAGTGCTTCCCTATCCAAATGAGCAGCATCAATTAATTGAACATACAGTACTTGCAGATTATGTATTTGAATACGGAAAAAACCACGGCGCTATCATCTTAGGTTACGGAATGCTTTTTAACCATTCCTATGAGCCTAATGCTACCTATGAGATTAATTTTGAAAATCATACATTTGACTTCTACGCATACAAGGATATTAAAAAAGGAGAAGAGCTACTCATAAACTATAATGGTGACGTGGATAACAAAGATCATCTGTGGTTCCTTGAGAAGTAACTTAGTATGACTTCCCCCTTTGTAAAGGGGGAAAAGTCTAGATTTGTTATTTTCACAGTCTACTTTACTTAGTATTAGTGTTAGGAGTGAGATAGCATTTTATTTAATGACTTCTAGTTAAATGGTACCTTTTTTGATAAAGTATTAAATTCCCATGACCAATTAGTTGATCTTCCTGTATAATGGAGTTTACGTGCAGATTTTAAGACACATCATGGGAGTTTTTTATTTTGCTTGATTATCATTTTTTTCAAAACATAGGCAAGGATTGTATTGTTCTCCTCCATGGAATTGGTGGAAATTCAAATATATTTTATAAACAACTTGGAGAGTATAAAAAAGAATTTTCCGTACTGTGTATTAATTTACCTGGTCATGGAGATTCACCTAATATAAGTGAATACGATAGTGAATTTAGTTTTGATTTAGTTACTAGAGAGATTTTTAAGACGATGGATGGTTTAAATATAAAAAATGCTCATTTTGTTGGCATATCCCTTGGATCAGTGGTGTTACACAATATTCTTCAGTACAACCCAGTACGAGTGAAAAGTGCTGTTTTAGGCGGGGCTGTTACTCGTTTTAATAGAATCGGGAAAATCTTCCTTACGGCTGGTAACATGATCAAGGATGTAACTCCCCACATGGTTATATATAAATTATTTGCTAACATTATGATGCCCAAGAAAAACCATGCTCGGTCAAGAAAGTTCTTTATACAAGAAGCAAAGAAAATGAAACATGCAAATTTCATTAGCTGGTATAAAATTATTCGTAATTTGGATACGACCTATTCCATGGTTCAAGAGATTGGCAAGGACGTCAAAAAATTATATATTTCAGGGAGAGAAGATCATTTATTCTTGGATTCTTTGAAAAACGATATTGCTGGTGATGATAATGCTCGATTAATTGTTTTAGAAGATTGTGGTCACGTATGTAATATTGAAAAAGGTGACGAATTCAACGAAGCGTCATTAGAATTTTTAAGAAATAATGTAGAAGAAAAGGACAAGCAACCGAGGGCGATTTAGCTTATTTATAAATAAATAAAGTCTTATTGTAGAGGGAATTTCTGCTATTGGTTTGCGTTTTTGAGGATTGAACGATTTGTTGCTAATTTTAAAAAGCCTGTTAGGGGTGAAGTTTCCTTATCAGGCTTTTAACATACCATTCCGTTACAATTTTTACTAAAGAGTATGTCTTTTCTACTTTCGGCAATTGATCGTCATATCACTCTGAGATGAGTTGTTTATCTTTAATTACGGATTGAACAATATTCAGAGATGCCCATTCTCCTCCTGAAAAAAAAAGTGATGGGATATTTTTTGGGAAACAGATGCTTGTCAATCTCATCTGGTTTTTTCCCTTCTTCATAGAGCTTTACGATGGTTCCTTCTAGCTCCATTAAATATTCAAGCTTCATCTGAAGGGCCTTTCGTCCATCTGACAAATAGCCTGCGTGACAGCAAAACACCTCCTCAAAATCATACGTAAGTACATTTTGGAGGGACTGGATAATGTCAGGAACACTCTCCTCCCGCAGAACAACCCGTGTTTTCACCTGACAATAGAGGTCTCCCGTAAAAAGCTGACCTGTATTCAGATTTAAAAACGCGATATGATCTACTGCATGACCGGGAGTTTCAATCACTCTCCAACTGGCAGTTTGTGAAGAAAACTCGTTACCAATAGGCTTAGCGTGAAATGGCTTACGCCTACCCCAAAACAATTGACGATAAAATGGATAGTCGGCCTTTCTTTTACAAGTATCTATTTTCTTTTCATTCATGAAAATAGGCAGCTTTCGTTCTTTTTGTAATAATGCAGCACATCCCGTATGGTCCTCATGAAAATGAGTTAATACCACTTTATCAATCTTCAGTTCATCAAAATATGGAATGAAATATTTTTCTAGTGATTTGGCCCCCGTATCTATTAAAACACCATCTACAAAAAAACTATGAACATTTAACTTAACAGCAGGCGAAGCAATTATGCCATTTCCCATCTGCACTCCGTTCACTGTTTGTTGAGAAAAATTTTTCCTGAATAGCACAACCTCATCCCCTATTCCAGCGTTTCGTTTACTATTTTCATATTTTAACACATAGTGAATGATTATTCATTCACTTCATTGTGACAAAAAACAGAAAAGTAAAGTAAAGAAAATTCGACAAGTGCCAGTGGTCAAGCCCCCAATTAATGGACAGTAAATAATTTCGACAGTTTAGGTTCTTGGGTGCGTCATCCAAGCACCTAAACTGCATGTAAATACCTTTTATAATACTCTTTCGGGGACACGTACCCGATC
>JAJOJL010000036.1 GCA_021208645.1 Bacillus sp. (in: firmicutes)
AAGAGAAAAACTATGACCCAATTGATGCTGTGTTAGAGATTACCAATGGCTATCGCCTCTTTGAAGGGAAAGTAAAGGACATAAACCGGAAAACGGAAACAGGTTTTGCTCGAGGAACGGCGACCATTGAAGGGATAAAGGGAAATAAAGACGAAGAATTGGAATTGAATTTCCAAAATGAACATTTAATCGCCAAAACGAAGGATAAATTGTTATGTGTGACGCCTGACTTAATCGCAGTGCTCGATGCAGAAACGGGAATTCCAATTACAACAGAAGGATTAAGATATGGTTCCCGTTGTATTGTCATTGGTATGCCGTGTGATGCAAAATGGCGTACGGAAAAAGGAATTGCTACGGCTGGTCCAGGTTACTTTGGCTATGACGTGGAGTATACGCCGGTGGAACAACTTGTTGGAAAGGGGGAGAAATAATTGGGGAAGTATCGAATTGGAATTGATGTTGGAGGAACACATACAGATGCGGTCATTTTGGATAATAAATACAATGTTATTGCAGAAACAAAGGAACCAACAACAGAAGATGTGAGCACCGGTATTTATAACGCTGTCAAAAAAATTATTGCCGCTGCCGGTGTACCAAAAGACGAGATAAAGTATGCCATGTTAGGAACAACTCACTGTACGAATGCGATTGTGGAACGGAAACGATTAAATAAAGTAGCAATCATCCGAATCGGTGCCCCGGCAACATTAGGGATTAAGCCACTTATTGGTGTCCCAGAAGATTTGCGAGATATTCTTGGGAAATATGTGTATATCGTTCGTGGTGGCAATGAATTTGACGGACGGGAGATTGCGGAACTGGATACAGAGCGTTTAGTCGGTATTGCTCACGAACTTAAAGGGAAAGTTGACTCCATTGCAATTACTTCTGTTTTTTCTCCTGTTTCTACCGATCATGAGAAAGAAGCACTGAAGATTTTTCAAGAAGTTCTTGGTGAAGAAGTGGCTATTTCTTTATCCAGTGAGATCGGAAGTGTTGGCTTACTGGAGAGGGAAAATGCAACGATTTTAAATGCGGCAGTAGTGAATGTTGCCCGTAGTACAGCAAATGGATTTGTGAATGCTTTGAAAGAAGAAGGTGTTACTAACGCAAAAGTTTTCTTCGGGCAAAATGATGGAACGCTGATGTCCGTAGAATACACAGTGAAATATCCAATATTAACAATTGCTTGTGGTCCAACCAATAGTATTCGTGGTGCGTCGTATTTAACGAAGCAATCAGATGCCCTCGTGGTGGATGTGGGCGGAACAACGACGGATATTGGCGTCCTCGTAAATTCGTTTCCACGACAGTCTTCCCTTGCCGTCGAAATTGGTGGGGTCCGAACAAACTTCCGAATGCCAGATATTACTTCTATCGGTCTCGGCGGCGGAACGATTGTCCGTGTGAAAGAGGATGGTACTGTTACAGTAGGCCCAGATAGTGTCGGTTACCGTCTGCAACAGGAGGCCTATGTTTTTGGTGGGGACACACTGACGACAACAGATATTATCGTGGCGAAAGGGATGGCGGAGATAGGTGACGCTAGTAAAGTAGCTGATTTAGATGATAGCTTAGTAGAACAAGCGTTTACAATGTTAGTAGATAAAGTAGAAGAAGCGATCGACCGTATGAAAACGAGCAACGATCCGATTCCGGTAATTTTAGTAGGTGGTGGAAGTGTTTTATTACCTGAAAAACTAAAAGGTGCTTCTGTCGTACTTCGGCCGGACCATTTTGGGGTCGCTAATGCTATCGGCTCTGCCATTTCTCAAGTGAGCGGCCAAATCGAAAGGGTCTATGCATTAGATGAATTAGGGCGGGAAAAAACGTTGGAATTAGCCAAACAAATGGCAGTCGAAGAAGCAGTTAACGCCGGAGCAGACGCCAACGAAGTGGAGATTGTGGATTTTGAAGATGTTCCTCTCGCCTACTTACCAGGCAACGCAACAAGAATCCGCGCCAAAGCAGCAGGCGTACTAGCAGAATAGTAGGGGATAAGAGGTACCTTATCCCAGTATATTTATTCGGGTGGTGTCAGGCACCACCCGAATGGCACCACCCGAATAGGTGCCAACTATATCTTATCGCCCCCAGGTCGGATATACATATGGGTTAGCAGGTTGCTCTACTTCCACTAAGTAAGTGTCAACAATTATAGGAAGTACCATGTTATTAAATGTTCCTTTTTGGATGGTTCCTTTTGCATAAAGCCATGTGTCATCGTCGAATTGGTAAGCATCTTCTGACTCTACTAGTGTACCGTATACTCCCACATCTGCCGTACAGCAAGTCATGGAAAAGCGAGCGATTACGATTTGATGTTCTTCGAATTCTGGCTCACGAAAAGCAAAACCAATAATTTCTATTTCCTTTCCAACAAATAGATCTAAATAAAGATCTAATACAGTCATAACATCAATGTAATTTTCTTCCGTTACCATTATGATATCTTGTTGTGAGAACTCTTCGGCCATTTCATCATAATAGTCATTAAACCAATCTTGCTCATAGTAATTTTCTAGTTGTACGTGTTCAATGGTTTCCCCGTCTTGCCCATTATTATCTACTGCTTCTCCGCTGCTTGTAACAGGAGTAGTTACAGAAGAAGTACTCAATCCAGAGCCATATTGAACCCCTCGGTTCGCAGCTGCTTCGCTATTTAACATACGATCTGGGAGGATGAAACCAAAGATGATTGGTAAGATGAAAATGCTGTATATGATTACCTTTACCCAAGGAGGACCTTTGATTTGATGGTCGTGCTCACACCCACAATTCTCGTGTTCTTCTCCTTTATTTGAAGTACTACGAAAGACCTGCATAATCCCAAGTACAAAAAAACTGACGATGGCAAAATAAATAAAAGGCATCATTAGTGGAGCAATGTAAAATACGATATTTCCAGAAAGGACTAACCAAAGCATAAACAAGGCAAACCCTATCATAATAATGCCTTGAATATAAGCATGAAAGGAATGATCATAAGGCTGCTTCAACGTATCTCCCTCCTCAAGATTATAAAATAACCCCAAATAATAGTAATACACCTGCAAAAACTACGAACGTAACGGTAACCATAAAGGCAATTACGAACCTAGTTTTGAAGAAAGCAAATAGCATAAACGTATTCTTTAAATCTAGCATCGGTCCATAAACGAGGAACGCAACTAACGACATATCTGTAAATTGATTTCCAAAGGAAGAAGCGACAAAGGCATCTGCTTCAGAACATAAAGATAGTAAGTAAGCGAACACCATCATAACAACCGTAGAGGAATAATCATTTGACCCTATCGCTGTTAAGACTGAGCGGTCCAAGAACGTTTGGAAAAGGCCAGCAATAAACGCCCCTAAAATTAAATATTTTCCCATGAGGAAAAATTCATCCACTGCATGATAAAAGGTTTGTTTTATTCGGGAGAAGAATCCTGGTTTACTATGGGCATGGTGATGGTGGTCATGTACATGATGATGATTGTGATTATCTCCCCTTAACTGCTGGGTGTTATTTTTGAACATGGCATAAAGAATTGCACCAATAATAATTGATAAAATAAAGGCCAGTCCCATGCGGGAATACAAAATCGTATTCGTAGGATCGCTACGAAATGCATAGTATGTTGATGCAAATACAATTGGATTTAAAATAGGTGCTGCTACTAAAAATACGACTCCTACATGGAGGGGCATTCCTTTTTTTTATTAACCGTCTTACAACAGGTACAATGGCACATTCACAGAAAGGCAAAATTGCCCCAAGCATGGCAGCAGGTAATAAGGCAGCGATGGCGTTTTTCGGTAGGTACCGTTGAATTGCTTCTTCCGATACATATACTTGGATGAGAGAAGAAACAAAAACTCCCAGTAAAATAAATGGAATGGCTTCTAATACAATACTCAGAAAAATTGTATTTACATTTATCCAATCGGAAGATATTGTATTTAAACGTTCATTCTCATTTAGTAGGTCACCTATAAGAAATAAAATTAAAAATACGATGAGTAGGGCAAACCCTAGTAAATCCTTACCGAGAAATTTTTTCGTTTTCCTTGTCGTGTCTCCATGGTAACGGCTCCTGTTAATTTTAGTTTCATCCTCTTTTTGAGAAAATTTCTTATATAGATGACCTAATAGAAAAGAAAAAATCACCCTTCTTTAAATAAATTAAGTGCTTAAGTAATTGAACGAAGGAAGGGTGTTTTCCCCGGCTACTGACCACCCCTAAGTTGCTCTGTTATAAAACCATTTTTCAAAAGAAATAATTAACCTAAGAGGTTTATTACCATTTTCCTCCACGACCTTTGTCTAAAGATTCTATCTCGAAATTAATTTTTTCCAAATTGAAGATATCTTCTATTCCGTCAATATGGATACGAATAAGTTCGCCCTCCAATAATTCGGCTATTTTTTTCTGGGCTTCAATAATTTCAAATCGTTCGTTTACTAGCATCTGCTTTATTTCCTCTCGTCTTTCCTCGAGAGTTCCACTTACGTCTGCTCTATCCTTTTTATCTAAAACTTTAATTAAATGATAACCAAACTGTGTCTCGACTGGTTCACTCACTTCACCAATGTCTAGAGCAAAGGCGGCAATTTCAAAGGGAGGAACCATGGTGCCTGTAGTAAAAAAAACCTAGTTCTCCACCATCATTGCATTGGAACTGTCAATGGAATAATCTCTTGCTAACTCAGAGAAATCAGCGCCGTTATCTAGCTTTTCTTTTAGCTCAAAAGCCAGTGCTTCATCCACCACTAAGATATGTTGAGCATTTACTTCCATCGTTAGTCTTGCGTATCTTTGTTGAATGTCTTCTTCTGATATTTCAACACCATCAGCTTTTGCAGCATCTTGTAGTAAGGTAAGACGCACGGCTTCTCGAAAAGCATCTTCATCTTTAAAATTATAGTAGTCTAGCCACAACGTAAATCGATCGCCGTATTGATTTTTTAACATATCTACTTCTCTATCAATTAAGCTTTCATCTACGTCATATCGGTCATTTAACACCTTATAAGTAATCATTTGTTGTAACACTTGTTCTCCGTGTCGGGCTAAAAGCTCGGCATATAAATCATCTTTTGTAATATTACCAGCTGTCGTTTCTACAACTATTTCTGAATCAAAGCCACTAGCGCTTACGGCATCTGACTTATTTTCACTTTCGCTACAAGCAGTTAAAATGAAAATAGAGGCAAGTAGTGAAATGGTTAAAATTAGTTTTTTCATGATTAACTCCCCTTTATCGTTTTTCTATTTGTTAGCATACTTACTTATGTATGGTAGGAGAGCGAACCTATATAGGTTCGTTCTCCAATTATTACTAACGTATTATCTACCGTTGCCATTTCCTGGACCAACACGACGAACCACTGTAGCTGTTTGGTCTTGGTCTGTTTCTGAAGTAGCAGTGAACATAAAGTCACTTGGAGTTGGATTGGATCCCCTTCCAGCTTCAGGAATTCTCACATACACTGGAACGTTTACCGTTTCCCCAACTTCTACTTCAATTAAGTTGTTAAGAAGGGCATATTCCCAACCAGCTTGTGATTGGACATCTAGTCGGAAAATATCCGTTGCTTCCCCTGTGTTCGTAACGCTGAAGTTGTATGTTGCAATTCTACCTGGAGATGCGTGATCCACAGAGCCATTAGCAACTTCTAACCCACGTGCATAAGGTCCAGCGCCGTCAAGGTGACGAACGGCTACACGATAAGAAAGAGCTTCATCGTCAGCAACGATTTTGTCAAGAATGTAGAAGTGGAGACGGTTATATTCATCCACATATTCATTAACAACACCGTCAGCTGTTCCTGCTTTAAATAAGGCATCTGCTAATTGCTGATAGTCTCCTAGGGAAAGCATTTCTACTTCACCATTGGCACGAACAAAGTCTACTAATTCAATATCTTCTGGGTGAGCATCAATAACCCAAATATTTGGCCAAGATTCATTATTTCTTGTCTTAGCCATCAATACACCAGCATCCATTTGGAAGGAGTCATATCCTACGCGGTCTACTACTTCCACGGTATAGTTGTTATACCATCTAACACCTCGCTGCATATCTGCACGCCAGTCATCAGCAAGGAAGTTTCGTGGGGTATGGTCTACCATCTGAATGTTAATACCATAAATGCCATCACGACCAAACTCTGGTCCAGATGGAACTGCACGGGCTAAGATCTCTGCAAAGACAGGTCCAGTGTGCTCTAAATCATCCCGTTGAACGTTAATATACTGATCTTCAGAAAGGTAACCTTGTTTAATTTTGTTTCGTAACATGTGATGGGATGGAGCAGATGCTCCTTCATAGGAAGGAATCGTCCAACGAGTGTGGTTTCCTCCCGGTCCATTAAAAGCACCTCGGCTCATTAATTCCCAAGGTCCAGAGTAAGTTCTTGATACAGGGTTTGCATAAGGGTTGTTATAGTTATCTAGTAGGGTGGCAATATGACCGAATTCATGGGCAAAAACTGCCATACCAGCACTTTCCCCTTGTAAAGACATTCTTCCAGAGATATTTGCTCTTGCCCAAATAGCAGAAGCAGCCCACCAAGATGTCCATGGAATATAACGTGTATTGGCCCAGTTGTTTAAATCAGGGTATTGTTCTTTTAACCATGCAGGAGGTCCAAATTCATCCGATACATCTTGAGGAGTTTCAAAGATCATTTCCCCAAATTGCTGCCAAACGTCGGACTCATTATAACCAGCATGAACGACGAAAGTGAAACTATAGTCGTTTCCTGATAAAGCAATGTCATCTGCAGCGGCTGCGACTGCATGGTTCATTAAGTTATACGTTCGATATCCAGGAGGCATGTCTGCTTGTTGACCCCATTCTCCCATGCCGTATTGGAAGTAAAAATGATCCATTTCATATACGCCAAAAGCGTCTAGTTCTATCGCCCATTTTCCAAAGGAGTTCTCACGCCAGAATCCATTAACACTTGTGTAGTTGTTAATTTCTTGTGGCGTATTCAAGTAATCCTCCCACCATTGTGGCAAATCCTCACGGGAAATATTTCCTATGCCAATTGGGTTTCCAGCAGGGTCAGAGCCTTCTGGCTTTGATAAAACAAACTCCTGGTCTGGAAAGTCCACTAAAATTATTGCCCCTTTAATTAATAGCTCTGGTTCAATTGTGTCATCCGTATGCCAATCGATTCCAGGAACCGGTCGATAATCATCCCATGTCATATCCCTTGGGAGCAACCACGATTCTTCATCCAGAAAGGATGGAAATTCTGCCAAGCCTGGTTCGCCAGTGAATGGAGCTGCAGGTGTACCTGCATTCGGTGGTAGTGGTGGTGCTGCTAACACTGTTCCAGAAAAGAAAATAAGGAAACTAAATAGTAAGGCGAGCGGTCTTCTTAGTTTCATAGATAACCTCCAAAATAATAGTCTTTAAAACAATTACTAATTGTTTAAACTGGAGAAACTACCCTTAACTGAAAGAAAGTACACGTAACAAAACTGGTGAACTCATTTTCAACTAAAATGTAATATGTGATCCTAGTATGGATAATTCATCGTAATTATGTTATAAACATGGAGCTTCAGGATCTCATTTGGTGGTAATTAATCCGTTTAAAATACTTCCCCGCAGACTTTTGCCCTAAGACAAACATTTTTATAGATTTCATCCCCTTATAAGCACCCTCTCCCTATGAACATTTATTAAACTAGCAAAATAACATAGATGAATATCTGCTATTCTACATACTTCAAATAATATATTTATTTTTAAAAAATTCTATAAATTCTGAATAAAATAATCTGTTAGTCCCGTTTCTACAATTTTCATGTGATTTATACATTATTCTTAATAGGAAAAAATGAATGGATAATATATTAGAGTGAAGTACTACATTACTTTAATATATTAAAACGTTTAATAATGTAGTTATATGTTTTAGGGTTTTTAGAATGTAGATCCATTCCATCAAAGATGAGGAGGAGTAGAGATTTAGTTAGTTTAAGTAGTTGTTGTAAAATTTCATTTCTGGTGAGGGGACTTATTGATATTGACTAAGACAAATGGAAGAAAGAGACAACGATTGATCCCTTTGCAACCAAAATTTAATAGATGAACTAATTAACACTAATGTAAAAAAGTAATGATGGAGGAATTAGAAAAGTTATTGTCACGTAAATTTTATGTGAATCTAATATTTGCTCTAAGAACATTCTCTATAATATCCATTGGGTACAAATAGTATATTTAAATACCACCATGATGAGTATATATTCCTAGTAAAAAAGTTGTATGAGACATGGAGGATTTGTTGATAAATGATTCGAATGTCGAAAGGTTTTTCATGATTTATTGTGCATTTTTATAAAATTAACAAAAATGTCAGTTTGATAAGACCTCTCTTAAAAGTGTAGAAATATGATGCGATGTACGAATTTGGAAGTACAATAATTCAGATGAGATTTTTATTCCCTCATTGCATATTTATGGAGAGTAGAAATCTATTACTCAACATAACCAACAAGCAGATATTATGGGGTTTTTCCAATTCCTGATAATTAAAGAAAATACTATGGTATTATTTGTATATAGAGTCTTTAGTCAGTTACCGATGAGGCGATTAATGTGATGGATATTCCAGAGATATGAATAACACCTATTGCCTTAGATAATAAGTTAAAGCTACTATATTCATGTAATGAAAAGGTAGCTTATATGTCTTTTAAAATATTTTAGGAAGGAGGTCTTCGATGATTCATATTTAATCTTTATTAGCTTACTATAAGGAACATCCAGATTATGAAGTGAAAAATGTTAAAAAATACAGATTATAATATTGAGTATTTAAAATCAGGAAAACACCGGAAGAATGTTTTAGTGGAACTTTATCCTGTAAACAGGGAGATTTTATCTTAACAAAAATGGCCAATGGGTTAATATCAAAAATTTACCGGAGGTACAGACTAACTCTGAAGTAATCGCTTGGGTTGAGAAGGATGCGGAGTATCTTAGTAAATAACTGAAAAGGCAAGAGTTCCTGACTAACCCGGCAAGGTGAAACTGCATAGGGGGGTCAGGAATTTTTGCTTTTATTAACAATGCGTGTCGATTTTTTCTTCCAATTCTCGACAATTCATGAATATACTATGGTATTATTTGTATATAGAATCTTTAGTCAATTACCAATGAGGCGATGAATGCGATGGATATTAACAAACATCTAATTCTAGTAAAAAACGTAGATAAAACGGCTGAGATTAAATCTTGTAAATATGAACAAAGAAAATGTCTAGTGACTTTTACTAGTGGTTCCAAGGAGTATACATATAGAGCGGAAGATATCCAATGGTTGAGGAATCCTACCTATAAGGATGGCTCCACTCACATCGTTTATGAAAATAATCAACCCATTGCCAATGTCGAGACCATTTTAGACTTTGGCTCCCATATTCGTCTGGTTCATAAATCTGGGTTTTCTCAAACCTACCTAGTTCCCACTTACATATTGAAGAAACGTGCTTAACTAACAAGAACGCCCAACATGTTTTCCACTACTTAAAGGCCCTCTCTAATCATGTGAGTGTTTCTGTAGATGGCCGCAAGAGCTTATTAAAGCATCAATACGACAAACTTACCTCCATTAGTCCGCGGAGTGTTTTAGCATCCTATCTAGAAGGCAAACCCCTTAGTCATAACCCCGAGAAGCCGCAACTTATCTTTCCATTTGGTTTCAATTTAAGTCAAAAAGCAGCTGTCGAAAAAGCCATAACTGAACAAGTGAGTATAATTGAAGGCCCACCAGGCACTGGTAAGACACAAACGATCTTAAATATCATTTCTAATGCGTATATGAACGGAAAAACCGTTGCCGTTGTTTCCAACAACAATTCTGCTACGGCAAACGTCCTTGAAAAGCTGGATAAATACGGCGTAGGATTCATTGCCGCCTATCTCGGTAGCAAGCAAAACCGAACCGAGTTTTTCGAAAATCAAAGTGGGCAATTACCAACCATGAGTAGTTGGTCTTTATCTCATGAGGAAAGACACAGGATTCGTACCCAACTTAAGGCAGCGCAAAATAAGTTGGATGAGATGTTGGGGTATAAGAATAAACAAGCAAAATTAAAGCAAGAACTCTCCAAATTGAAAACGGAATATGGGTACTTTAAAAGTTATTATGAGGAGTCCAAGTTGGACGAGCTACGATTGAAAGCTGTTGAGCGAATGGGTTCTCAGAAGCTACTAAAGTTTATGATTGAGTATAAGGAAGTCGTGAAAGACGGGCCAGTTAGCTTTAAGAATAAAAATTTATAATTTGGTAGTCTACGGGATTTTTAACTTGAAGCTTTATGAACAATCGCCAGAGAGTGTTGTCTCGTTTTTTCAAAAAAAGTATTATGAGCGGAGAAAGGCTGAGCTGGAGAAACAAATAATAGATTTAGAGGATAAACTTCACTATTACAGTTTTGACAATGAAATCGAAGCGTATCATCGTCGTTCCATGAAGCTGTTTAAAGGGAAATTAGTAGACTCCTACGGGGCTGGCGGCAGCAGGAAAGTCTTTGGCCCTGATGCTCTTTGGAAGGAAGAGGGCTTTCGTTCCTTTATTCAAGAGTATCCGGTGATACTGAGTACGACCCATTCGTTACGGTATTGTGCGGCGAAGGACTATTTGTTTGACTATGTGCTCATTGATGAAGCGTCCCAGGTGGATATTGTGACAGGTGCGTTGGCGTTATCTGTAGCAAAAAATGCCGTGATTGTGGGGGATTTAAAGCAACTACCTAATGTGGTAGACGGAGGTACTAGAAGGATAGCTGCCGACATTTATCAGTCGTATGAATTGGGGGAGGCCTACGATTACGGGAAGCATAGCCTGCTGTCCTCCTTTAATGCATTGTATCAGGATATTCCGAAAACATTGTTGAAAGAGCATTACCGTTGCCATCCGAGAATCATCGAGTTTTGTAACCAAAAGTTTTATGATAATGAGTTAATTGTTTTGACCGAAGGTGGGGGTGATGAAGAGGACGTGGCAGAGGCTGGATCTGGTGCAGGCGTAGTGGCAGCGAAGGGAAAGCCCCTCATCCTCTATAAAACCGTGAAAGGAAATCATGCCAGAGGCCGCTTTAATCAACGACAAATCGATGTGGTATTTCAGGAGATTATTCCGAATGAGAGGATTAATTTGGCGAAAAAATCGGTTGGGGTCGTTACACCATTTCGTCTGCAGGCCGATAAACTTCAGGAGGTAATTGGGGAGCAGAGGATTGAGGCAGATACGGTTCATAAGTATCAAGGTCGGGAGCGGGACATTATTATTCTCACCACCGTTGCCAATGCTGTGGGGCAGAATGATTTTGTGGATGATCCTAACCTTGTGAATGTGGCCGTATCAAGGGCGGTGGATCAGTTAATTGTTGTCGCAGCGGAAGGGAGTGAAAACTGGAAAGGGACGAATCTAGGAGATCTAGTTCGATACATTAAGTACAATAACTTCGAAGTCATGGAAAGTGAGATTCGCTCTGTATTCGACCTGCTGTACAAGGGGTACTCTGAGAGGCTGTTGGAAGTGATGAAAGGGAGACGGAAGGTTTCTCGTTTTTGATTCTGAGAATTTGATGAATGCGGTGGTTGAGAGAGTGTTGGGGGCGGATGAGTTTCGAGAGTTGGATTACGTGATGCACCAGCCGTTGCGGATGTTAATTAAGGATGTTGAGAAGTTGTCAGATGAAGAGAGGAAGTTTGCTATGAATATATTAACTCATACAGATTTCATACTCTTTAGGAAGGTAGATAAGACACCGGTGCTGGTAGTAGAAGTAGATGGACATGCCTTCCATTCAGGAAATGCTAGGCAGTTGGAGCGGGATAAGATGAAAGATGAAATATTGAGGAAGTATGGTGTGCCAGTATTGAGGTTGGCCACGACAGGGAGTGGAGAGGAGGAGAGGTTGAGGAGGAAGTTGAGAGAGTGTGTTAAGTAGAAAAAATCTTAATGATTTTGATTTAGAATAAGAAACAAAGGGGGCAATCAATAGTGCTAGCATCCCTTAATGTATGATTCTACCTAAATGCTAGTACTGTAACAAAGACTTAAAAGAATAGTGTATGAAATATTTTCGGAATGGGAAATTACTTAGGGAGTGGGTATGAGAATGCTTACACATTTAGAGAGTTTCTTTGAAATAAAACTGCGACAAATTGCGGAAGAATTTAATACTGAAAAAGCAATATTATATCAAGGATTTTATGAAGAGGAATTTAATAATTTTAACCAAATAAAGATTTTTTCTATCTTACATAGCACAATAAACGAATTGTTTGCATTTATGAACCAAAAAAATACTGTCGGGTCTGGTGGTCATTACAATGCTCATGAAAGCAGGGTACTTCTTGATGTGATTGAACACATTGAGATATTAAGGGCTAGAACTCTAAACACTATTGAATATAAATTTAACTTTGATGATTACTATTCAAGAATTATTGCAGATTGCAAGGAATTCCTATCCCGTTCTGGTGGTAGCACAATTCCCAATAATTTTGGAAAAATTAGTATTGTAGAAGATCGGTCTATATTTACCAAATCTGATACTATAGGCATCAGTAGACTAGCCCAAAAAGACTTTGCAACAATTCATCAAATTGGTGGAGGTTCTTATGCTACAGTCTTTAAATTTACGGATCCTTTTTTAGATTCAGAGTTTGCCTTAAAGAGAGCTAAACCTGATCTTCGGGAAGATGAATTAGAAAGGTTTAAATTAGAGTTCTTAGATTTGAAAACCTTTAATTCTCCATTTATTATTAAGGCTTATAATTACAATCATGAACAAAATGAATACATTATGGAACTTGCAGATCAAACATTAGCTGAGTTCTATAAATATCACAATAATTCATTAGAATTTCCCACAAGGAAATTGTTTGTTAATCAGCTATTACTAGCATTTGAACATATTCATTCCAAAGATATCCTTCATCGTGATATAAGTTACCACAATATACTCTTAAAAATATATGATGATCGTATCATGTTAAAAGTATGTGATTTTGGTTTAGTAAAACGTCCTGAGAGCACTTTAACCCGTATTGGTACTGAAGTGAAAGGAGCTATTAATGATATAACAGATCTAAATCATATAGGGTTTGAAAATTATGCCATGGAACATGAAACCTTCGCTCTATCAAAGGTTGTGTACTTTATTTTGACTGGAAAAACAGCAAATTACCACAAGGAAAAAAACAATGAAATAAGGGACTTTATTTTAAGAGGTATAGGTCCTAAGAAAGATCGATTTAAAAGTATAGATGAAATGAGGACTTTTTTATTAAATAATGTCTTTCCTTCACTAGATGGTCAGACAAGAGAAAAAGTATAATTGTTATGCTTTCCTAATTAATGGGGAGAGTACCGTAGAAGAATATAGGGTGGTTCTGAAGCAATGATTTGTGGTAGGAGGAAAAGTTCCTGACCCCAGTATGGTAAAACTTTAACGTATGGGGGGGCAGGAGCAATGGCCTTGCGTGATTGTATTAAAATCCAATAAATAGATAATTTTTACAGTAGTTTCACTCAGTAAAATTGAAAAAAGTGAACAGGGCATTATCATGACTTTTGTTCCCTTTTT
>JAJOJL010000094.1 GCA_021208645.1 Bacillus sp. (in: firmicutes)
CCGATTTTTACCCGTCTCATTTTTAAACGAACCCACCTAAGCTTTTGGTCTTATGTCAATAAAGTGGGCATGAAAAATGAGAGCGTCTTATAAAAACCCCTACCGCACTTCGTTTGCTTAGACTTGAGTAAAGCTCAGGAAAAAACCCTCCCTGATCTTCCCTCAAGCCATAGAGCGATTATGAAGCACTTTTCATATTGGTTAGGTAATAATTTTGCTCAAATTGCATCGGAGAACGATACCCCAGTGTAGAATGTTTACGTTTGGTGTTATAAAAATTACTGATATAATGATTAATTGCCTTTGCAGCTTCGGCACGCGTCTGGAAACGTCGACGATATACAAGCTCTTTTTTTGATTGTTGCATGGAATGATTCTATACATGCATTGTCATATGGATTTCCTTTGCGGCTCATACTGAGTTGGCAGCCTTTTTCCGTTAGGAGTTTAAGGTAATCTGATGAACAATACTGAGACCCACGGTCTGAATGATGTATTAATTCATCAGAGGGATTTCTAGTTGCGTATGCCATTTTTAATGCATTAATTGTAAGCTCTTTTCTCATATGTTTTTCCATACTCCAACCTATAATTTTACGAGAAAACAAATCCATAATAGTTGCTAAATATAGCCATCCTTCTAATGTGCGCACATATGTGATATCCGTTACCCACACTCGGTCCGGAGTATCCGTGGTGAAGTTACGTTTAAGAAGATTAGGGAATATCGGAAGGTCATGGTTCGAATCGGTAGTAACCACATATACCTCCTCCGGTATTGCGAATAGTCCCATTTCTTTCATTAATCGTGCAACTGTTTTTTGGGAAACCTGGTATCCCCATTCTAGGAGATCATCATGAACTCGGGGACTTCCATATGTCCCTAAGCTTTCATGATACGATTTCTTTATTTTTTGTCTTATCTCTTTTCTATAGGCTTCTTTCTTTGTTTCAGGTCTATTCTGCCGGTGGCGCCAGGCATCATAACCACTTGTTGAAACACCTAGTACATAGCACATCCTCACAATCGCAAATTTATCTCGGTGTTCATGGATGAATGCGAATTTTACTTCGGGTTTTTGCTGAAGATGTGCATGGCCTTTTTTTAGGATTTCATTCTCCTCTCTTAGGTTTTTCAATTCTTTTTCATGATCACGTTTCATTTTTTCAATTTCTGAGGGGGTGTAATACTTTTCGTCTTTTTGATTAGCTTTCATCTTTTCTCTGTAATTTGCCACCCAGCGTCTTACACTAGAACAACCAACCTCAATCTCATAAGCTACTTCACTAGCTTTACGCCCTTCATCTACGACTAACTTAGCAATGTACTCTTTGTATTCGTGGGTATAATGTTTTGGCATATCAACACGTCCTTTAGTTTATTATGTTTATTATAACGTGCTCAATTTTAACTACCCACTATTTAGACTAACTTAACTTTCGTTTAAATACAACTGAATTTTAACTGCTATTTTAACGCATTTGACTTTTGCGTTTAAATAGAGGCAATTTTCCCTTTTCATTTTAACGAATCACCCTGTTTTCATTGATAAAGTCCATATAATTGTGTAAAAGGAAAAGGTCACCATCATGACCCGTGTTACAATGTTAACGACCAAGAAAACACGAACGGGGGAAATGATGATGACCAATATTAATATTACTATAAATTTGGAAGATCTAAAAGGAGAGGTAGAAAAAAGTTCTTTAGGATCTCCTGTGAAAGCATCCTTGGCAATTCTATTAAACTCACTTATGGAGAACGAGAGAGATGAGCATATCAGTGCCTTATCATATCAGAGAACAGAGGAGCGCACTGGACTGCGTAATGGTTACTATGAACGTGAATTAGTTACAGGAGTGGGGTCGCTTAAATTAAAGGTTCCTCGTACTCGTGATGGGGAATTTTCCACGACCATTTTTCAAAAGTACCAAAGGACGGATCAGTCATTAATACTTTCCATGATTGAAATGGTGGTTAATGGTGTATCCACACGAAAAGTTACTAGGATTGTTGAGGAGCTATGTGGGAAAAGTGTATCTAAATCTCAAGTCTCAGAGTTAACAAAGTCCCTGGATCCGGTTATTAACGAATGGAGGAATCGTCCCTTAAACACCCTTTATTATCCTTATATCTATGTGGACGCTATGTATATTAAAGTTCGTGAGAACAATAAAGTAGTCTCCAAAAGCGTTCATGTTGCCACTGGTGTTAACCAAAACGGACAAAGGGAAATCATTGGATTAAAGATAAACCATGGAGAGTCTACAGAAAGCTGGACGGCCTTCTTTGAGTACTTGAAGTCTAGAGGGCTTCAATCCCCTAAGATGGTGATTTCCGATGCACATGCAGGTTTAATTACCGCTATTAAAAATTCATTCTTGGGTACCTCCTGGCAAAGGTGTTGTGTACACTTCTTACGAAATGTTGTAGATTCTTTACCCAAAAAAGGGACAGTGGAAGCTCGCCAAGAGCTAAGGTCTATCTTCCAAACTCCCGATGCAAAGCTAGTTAGAGAACTGAAGGATCGTTTTATTGAGAAATACCAAAATACTAAAGGTTTTGCTAAAGCTATTGAAAAGCTAGATGCAGGCTTTGAAGATGCCATACAGTTTCATGCAGAGGACCCCAATCATCATAAACATTTACGCAGCACAAACATGTTGGAACGAGTGAATAGAGAGATACGAAGAAGGGAGAGGGTAATCCAAATCTTCCCCAATGATCAATCAGCCATACGGCTTATCGGGGCTGTACTGATGTCAGTTGAGGATGAATGGAATGAGAGACCTAATTACCTAACAAACCTAAAAATCTAAATTATGGGGCCATAGGATGACCTGAAGCCACTTTGATAATTGAGTTTGGTGCTAACTAACCAAGGACTACCACCCGAAACTTTCGTAGAAAAGTAGCTAACTCGAGCACATCGTAATAACGAAATAAGAAAGCGCTTACATTTAATGTTCCAAAATAAGGGATTTTCCTCACCCCCTCGGGGGTGAAGGGATGGAAAACCATAAAACCAAAACCAAAAGACTAACCCCTTTGGAAGTACCATCTTCGATGGTACTTCCAAAGAACAAAACCTAAATACTCTTGTCTTATCAATGTAACTACTTTTACACAATAAAAAGGACTTGACATTTTCATTTAAATACAACTTAGTTCTAGCTGCTATTTTAACGCATTTACTTCATTTTCTTTAAAAAGCTCATGTCACCTAGAATTGGATCGATTTAAGCAGATAAAATGTTATACGACCTATATAACAGAAAAAGCCGAGGTATATCCCCGGCTCGTTAAGTAATATTTTCTACTGATCCTCAAACTGATAAAGGGCTGTACTCAAATATCTTTCTCCATTACTTGGAATCACTGCCACTACTTTTTTCCCTTTACCAAGCTTCTTAGCAGTCTCCAATGCGCTGTATATGGCTGCTCCAGAGGATATTCCTCCAAGAATACCTTCTTCTCTTGCTGCACGACGAGCCCATTCAAAAGCTTGCTCCGTATCTACAGTGATAATTTCATCAAAAACGTCTGTATTTAAAATTTCAGGCACGAATCCCGGACCGATACCTTGGATTTTATGTGGCCCTGGCTTTCCTCCTGATAATACTGGGGAATCCTTCGGTTCAACGGCGACAATATGAAGATTTGGAAACTTTTCTTTTAGAACTTGACCTGCTCCAGTAATTGTTCCACCTGTTCCAATACCAGAAATAAACGCATCCAATTGACCGCCAACTTGCTCTATCAATTCTAGTGCCGTCGTTTCCCGGTGTACTTTCGGATTTGCAGCATTTTCAAACTGCTGAGGCATAAAATAACCGTGCTGCTTTTGCAGTTCGTTCGCTTTACGGATAGCTCCTCCCATACCTTCTGGACCAGGAGTCAAAACAAGTTCAGCTCCATAGGCACGAAGTAAATTTCTTCGCTCCATACTCATTGTCTCCGGCATAACCAGAAGTGTACGGTACCCTTTTGCAGCAGCCACCATAGCAAGTCCGATTCCTGTATTTCCACTGGTCGGCTCAACAATTGTGTCGCCTTCTTTCAGCAACCCCTTATTTTCTGCATCTTCAATCATAGAAAGGGCAATTCTGTCTTTAACACTACTCCCAGGATTCATAAATTCTAATTTTAAATAAACATCAGCATAACCTTCAGGTACAATACGTTGAAGCTTCACTAATGGCGTTTCCCCAATCAGTTCCGTAATAGAGTTAACTACTTTGGACATGTTTTTTCCTCCCCTTTTAAAACCGACTATTTTTATTGGTTTTCTTGAGAATAAATATATACAATTTGTTTTCATCCGTCAATAAACAACTCTAAATTTCCACAAAACTTATTGTTATTTATTATTTAGTAACTCTTCAAGCTCAGATTTTGTAAAAACATATCTTTCATTGCAAAAATTACAATGAGTTTCCGCCCCTTCATCCTCTTCAATCATCTCCCTGAGATCCCCTTCACCCAGTCCCATTAACGCTTGTGCAATACGATCTTTTGAACAACGGCATTTAAAGAATACATTCATTTTATCTAAAATTTGCAGATTTCCTGATCCTAATAACCGTTCGAGGATTTCTTCTGGAGTTAGCCCTTCATTTATTAAGCTAGAGATAGGAGGAACTGTTTGCAAAGTCTTTTCAATTGCGTCGATTGTTTCATCTGTTGCTCCAGGCATGATTTGTAGGATAAATCCACCAGCTGCTGCCACTACATCACCTTTATCAACAATCACTCCTAGGGCAACCGATGATGGCGTTTGCTCCGATGAAGCGAAATAGTAGGTAAAATCCTCTGCCAATTCACCTGATACTAGAGGCACACTACCTGTGAAATGTTCTTTTAACCCTAAATCCTTCACAACTGATAAAGTACCTTGTGTTCCTACAACCTCAGATACATTTAATTTGCCTGATGCCTTCCTTTCCGGGTCTGCATGTGTATTAGAGACATATCCCCTTGCTTCTCCATTTGCATTGGCATCAATAATAATGGGACTGGCCGGGCCGTTTCCTTCAATTTTTATGGTTAGCTTTTCATTACCTTTTAGCATCGCTCCCATCATTGTTCCAGCAGATAACGCTCTCCCTAATGCTGCTGTCACTGTTCTGGAAGATTTGTGTCTTCTCGCAGCTTCTTGAACCATATTGGTTGAACGTATGGCATAAGCACGAATCGTACCACCATAACCTAAAGCTTTTACTAAATAATCCGTCAAAACGTTAACACCTCACAATGTACATTAATGGTCTTTATTTTTATCATAAATCATCTGTAATCCTTTTAACGTCAAAAACGGGTCAACAATATCAATAACCTCTGACTCATTAGCGATTAAAGACGCCAGTCCACCAGTAGCAATAACAGTAGGGTCTGTTTTTGCTTGTAGTTTTATTCTTTTTACAATTCCTTCCACTTGCCCCACGTAACCGAATAAAATCCCTGACTGCATGGCGTGAATTGTATTTTTTCCTATGACATTCTTTGTTCTTGTAATCTCAACTCGCGGCAACTTTGATGCTCGTGTGTATAATGCCTCATTGGAAATAGCTATCCCTGGGGCAATTGCTCCTCCCATATACTGCTTGTCTTCATTTATGTAACAATAAGTTGTTGCTGTACCAAAATCAACAATAATTAAAGGACAACCGTATTGATTAATTCCAGCTACCGCATTAACAATCCGATCTGCTCCTACTTCTCTAGGATTATCATATTTAATATTTAATCCCGTTTTAATACCTGGTCCGATAATCATTGGAGATACATTAAAATATTTTTTACACATCTGCTCTAAGGAATACATCATCTGTGGAACGACAGAAGCGATAATAACACCTTCCACATCCCTAAGGTTTAATCCCTCATGCATAAATAAATCCTTTATAAGCATGGCATATTGATCTTCTGTCTTGGAAGCATCTGTCCCCACCTTCCAATGGTATTTTAAATCTGATTGATTATATACGCCTAAAGCAATATTAGTGTTCCCCACATCCATTGTAAGAATCAACGCCCTCACCACCTTCATTGACTATATACCAACTACACTATAATACAAATCGCCGTTTTTTAAAATGATTATAAGGAATATTTGTAAGAAAAAAGGTGTCAAAAAGGTCGTTATGGGACCTTTTTTGACACCCCCTATACTGCTGTTAATCTTGTTTGTCATCTTTATCTTTTTTGTCTTTCATAAACTCTTTATTTCTTTCTTCCCAAGATAAACCTGAATCATCATTACCTGTGTTATCTTCTTTACCTTTAATATTGACAGTCACATCATCTGATTTACGTTCCTGTTTGTTTTCACCATTTAGTTTAGTCGCCATATGGTGATCATCAGGAAGTTTACCTTTTTCGATTAGTGAATTAATTTGCTGTGCATCCAATGTTTCATGAACAAGCAGTGTTTCAGCAACCAATCTTAAGCTATCAATATTTTCCTCTAAAATTTGCTTACATCGGACATAGCAATCCTTTAGGATGCCTTGAACTTCTATATCAATTTCATAGGCAATAGCATCACTGTAGTTTTGCTCATTGTTAATATCACGACCGAGGAATACTTCCCCTTGTGTATTACCAAATTGAACTGGTCCTAGCTTATCACTCATCCCAAATTCCATTACCATCTTACGGGCAATCCCTGTTGCCCGTTGGAAGTCATTATGGGCTCCCGTACTTACTTCACCAAATATAATATCCTCTGCAACCCGTCCACCTAAGAGACCAATAATTTTATCTAATAGCTCTGGTTTCGTCATGAAGTAACGGTCTTCTTTCGGAAGCATCATAGCATAACCGCCTGCTTGACCACGGGGTACAATCGTTACTTTATGAACCATATCGGCACTTTCAAGCTTCACACCAACTACTGTATGTCCAGCTTCATGGAAGGCAACAATCTTTCGTTCTTTATCAGATATGACACGGCCTTTCTTCGATGTTCCTGCAACAACTCTGTCGATTGCTTCCTCGACAGATTCCATGTCAATTTTCTTTTTATTCGTACGGGCAGCTACTAACGCTGCTTCATTAAGTAAATTCTCTAATTCCGCACCAGAAAAACCTGGTGTCCGTTGAGCAATGGTTTTTAAGTCTACATCATCTGCTAAAGGTTTATTAACAGCGTGTACCTTTAGAACCTCTTCACGCCCTTTTACATCTGGACGTCCTACCATGATCTGACGGTCAAAACGACCTGGACGTAATAACGCAGGGTCTAGAATATCTGCTCGGTTCGTTGCGGCGATTAAGATAATACCTTCGTTAACACCAAAACCATCCATTTCTACCAATAACTGGTTGAGGGTTTGTTCACGTTCATCGTGACCGCCTCCAAGACCTGCTCCACGACGACGACCTACTGCATCAATCTCATCAATAAAAATGATACATGGTGCATTTTTCTTTGCGTTTTCGAATAAATCACGCACACGAGAAGCACCGACACCAACAAACATTTCTACGAAGTCAGAACCACTGATGGAGAAGAATGGAACACCCGCTTCACCAGCTACTGCTCTTGCAAGTAACGTTTTACCAGTACCTGGAGGACCCACTAATAGTACCCCTTTTGGTATTCGGGCGCCAATTTCAGCGAACTTACGAGGGTCCTTTAGGAAATCAACAACCTCGATAAGCTCTTGTTTCTCCTCATCTGCACCTGCAACATCCTTAAATCTCGCCTTCTTTTTATCTTCGCTAACAAGCTTTGCCTTACTTTTACCAAAGTTCATGACGCGGCTTCCGCCACCTTGAGCTTGGCTTAATAAGAAAAAGAATAGAATGAAGATAATAACAAACGGAATTATTGCCGTAAAGAAATTTACCCATCCGCTTGGCTGATCTGCAGGCTCAAATATTAAGTCTCCGCGGTCTGCAGCCAAAATTTCTTCCACTACAGAGGCCACATCAGGTACGTTAACAAAGAAATTTACATTATCTGCTACACCCTCCTGTAGTTCTCCTGTTACTGTATAAACATCTAGCCTTGGTTGAATAGAAATGGATTCAATTGTCCCTGCTTCCAAGTACTCCTGGAATTTATTAAAACTTATTTCCTCAGTTTCTTCCTGTGGATTTTGAAATACACTGACAATCCCCACAATGACTAAGAAAATCAATAAATAAAATATCGTATTACGAAAAATTCTATTCATTCTTAACCTCCTCCCACGGTCATTTACGCTTAGGTTATAGTATCATAAAAAGAACAAATTTCACAATGAATTAACTTGAGTATACCTCTGGTTTTAAAATCCCTATAAAAGGAAGGTTTCGATATCTTTCTGCATAATCTAACCCGTAGCCTACAACAAATTCATCAGGTACAGTAAAGCCTGCTAAATCTGGTACAAGATCAACCTTCCTGTTCACTGGCTTATCTAATAATGTAACTACTTTAACTGATTTTGCCTTTCGATATTGGAAGAGCTTGACAATATAGCTTAAAGTTAAACCACTGTCGATAATATCCTCTAAAATTAAAACATCTCTTCCTTCAACAGAAGTATTTAGATCCTTCACTATCTTAACCTCTCCAGAGGAAACTGTATCATTCCCATAACTGGATACATCCATTAAATCTAACTCTACATGGGTTTCAATTCGTTGAATTAAATCTCCCATAAAAGGCAAAGATCCTTTTAGAATACCGACTACGAGGGGAAACTTACCTTCATATTCTTCCGTTAACTGCTTGCCTAATTCATTAATTTTTTGTTGAATTTCTTCTTCGGAAATCAACACTTCCTTAATGTCTTCTCTCATAACTTTTTTTAGAGCCTCCTATGTAATTATACTTCAACTCACATTTATGTACTGCTTCTGACAGTCGTCACTCTTTCTTTTCATATTCAAGTTTGACTGCTTCTTCTGTTCTCTCATCTATGAGTGCTACATCTGAGCGTTTTAAATGAGGTATCCAAATAACCTTGCCATCCCTGTCTGTCACAATCGGCCAGCTATCCCTCAACATTACGGGGATTTTTTCTTCAATAAAAATCTTTTTTACCTTTTTACTCCCGTCCATGCCAATTGGAATTATTCTGTCTCCCTCTAACCTTGTCCGAACATACAACGGTGTTGCCAACCTACTTAAATCTCCCAAAAAGACAGATGTATCCTTCTTGAAAAATGATGAGGCATTTCGGACAACTTCTGATGTTATTTTACCCTGTTTTAATGGAACAATGCCCGTTAAAGGAATCATTATTGGGGAAAATCCTCCATTTGTCATTCCATTTACCATTAACAAGCATTTATCGTATGCTTTTTTTACGATAATTTTTGCCGGTAAATGAACCTCTTTAGAAGGGGATTTGCTTTTTATAAGCAAGATAATGTCATCAATATGCTTGGAAGTGATATAACGTCCAACATCAACAGAAAGATAGTTTAATATTAGATGAAGTCCACGTCTTTGTAAAGGGATTGGGGTAAGAAGAAAAGATTTGTTACACAGTTCTACCCATCCCTCTTTCTTCTTGAGTATAACTTGCTCAAATGCCTTTTCTGCCTCTGTCTGTAAAAAGTGATTCTCTTCTCGAGTCCATTCGCTCTGTCTCTGAAATATTTGATGAACATTCGTATTTTCTTCCTTCAAAAATGGCAGGACCGTCTTTCTAAATCTGTTCCGTTGATAGGCGTCTTTTTCGTTCGACTCATCCAAGCGAAACTCTACTCCGTTTTCCTGACAATACTTAATTATTTCTAATTTCTCTAGACATAGAAATGGGCGAATAATCTTGCCATTAGCAAAAGGACGCGTTACAGGGATTCCTTGCAGGCTAGATAACCCTCCTCGCACGAGCTTCATTAAAACAGTTTCTACTTGATCATCACCGTGATGTGCAAGGGCCACACTACTTGCATCTAACTCTAACATTAATTTTTCCAGCCATGTGTACCTGGAATAACGTGCAGCCTCCTGCAAAGAATACCCCTTTTCTTTCATTACCTGTTTAATATTTGGTTGATGATAATAAAAGGGGATTTGACGACTTTCACAAAAGGACTCAACCAACTCCATATCTAAAATGGAAGCTTCTCCCCTTAATCCATGCTCCACATGGGCAGCACTTATTTGGATTTTCCATTCCTTTTGCTCCATTAAATAATGAAGAAGTGCCATGCTGTCTGGGCCACCAGATACAGCAATAATAATATGATCATTTTCCTTTATTAATTCATGCTTTTCCACAAAGGAGTTAACGATTTGGTTCATAACGATGGCCAATTCCTTTCCCATATGAAAAAATAGCTAAAGCAAAAACAAGTCCGGCTGCAATTGCACCAGCTTGTAGCATAGTTTCTACACCAAACTCCAATCCCCGTAAGTAGTCTCCATCTACAAAGGAAAGCATTGTAAAATAGGCTCGGCTCCCAGGAACAAGGGGGAGTATTCCTGGAATCGCTAAGGTTGTCACTGGTAAACGAACTTTCCTGGCAATAAAATGGGCTATAGTTGCAGCCGTAAGAGAGGCGCCCGCCGTAGAAAAAATTGGTGATGCTCCTAAGTGGAGTCCTCCTTGCAGTATTCCCCAAGTGACCATTCCAATGGCACCACCAATCAACAATGCCCGTTTTGGTACACTAAAAATTACCCCAAAGGCTACCGTTGCTATAAATGTAATTATTAATTGCGCAATAAGTTCCATGCAAACCGCCCCTTATGAAATGAATATGGAGATGGTTAATGCTATACCGCTGGCGATGGACAAGGCTGTTAACAGTGCTTCTGCCCCTCTCGATACACCAGCAAGAAGGTCTCCCGACATTAGGTCCCTTACGGCGTTAGTAAGTGGGACACCTGGGACCAAGGGCATTAACGACCCAATTATTATTTGATCTAAGTTGTTGCCGAGCCCGATAAAAACAAGGAGAATAGCAATTGTTCCTCCGCAGAAAGCAGCTGTGAATTCGGCTGCAAACCTTACCTTCAAATACCGTTCAAATTCTACTACAACAACACTTGACACCATTGCAGCTATAAATGCAGGAATTAAATCAAACCAACCGCCACCAAACAAGTAAGAAAACCCACTACCTGCTGCTCCTGCTGCTAAATGAATGAGCCAGAGGGGATATTGCATAGGGGACTTTGCTATCTGATCTAGCTTCTGACGTGCTTCTTCTACATTAATATCACCTGCTACAAATTCCCGCGAAACTTGATTTACTTCTGTTACTTTATTTAAGTCTTGCATCCGGTCATCTACCCGCACCATTTGCATTAAATCCTCTTTTTCCTTCTTTTCTTCAAAAGACAAAAAGATTCCCGTAGTAGTAGCAAAACAATGAACGTTTGTTAGGGACGCAGCTTTAGCCATCCGTTCCAATGTTTCTTCTACTCGATACGTTTCCGCTCCATACTTTAACATGATTTCCCCTGCTAATAAGCATACATCCATGACGTCGTCTGCCTTCACAGTCATTGTTCTTCACTCTCCTACCTGAACAAAAGCTGTAGTAGCATAAGCTATCATCCTAGCCTAACTACTACGAGGTAAATTACTAGGAAAAGAATATTTCCTTCCATTACATGCCATGTCCAAATAAGTATAGAATATATACAATGAGAATGAAAGAGGCAACCATCATAGATTCTACTACTCCAGTCCATTTTCTATTAATTTGCTTTTGAGTAGGAGTAGATCTAGTTGTTTTCTTGCGGTAGCGTTGGTTATTAACGACCGTTGTTACTGGCGCAAAGGTTGTGGTTTGAACAAGCTCAAGTAAGTCATTCCGCATTTCTAGGGCGTTCTTATATTTTCCTTCTATTCCTTTACGAAAGATTGGTTCATATGGCTGAATAATATCTTTTTCTCGAAACTTCTGCAAAAGTCTAGTTTGACCAGACTGATCATTTTTTTCAAACCGTGACGGGTATCCTCTATTCATAAAAAGCATAGAGACTGAAAAAAGGTCATAGTTCGGCTCTGCTTTTCTGTCACCTAACCCCCAGTAACCCCTATCAAAAAACTCCGTATATTCTTTTATCCCTCTACCTTGCAGAGTGATTCCTCCCACATCAAGCCATCTTACCCGACTAGGGTTCTCTGTAACTAGCAGATTTTCTGGTTTTAAATCTCCAAACACCCAACCAGCCTCATGTAGTCGATGGAGGTCTGCTAGGAGCTGAATAATTAGAATTCCTGTCCATTCTGCACCACGTTGCCTTAAAAATGGAAGAAACGGTTGACCATTAATGAACTCCATAACATAAAAGGGATAAACTCCGTCACGAGTTACATAGTCGTCTGCTTCATAAAAAGAAGGTCCAAGGCTCGGCCCTTGGACCTTGGAAAATTGACGGAATACATTAACCTCCGAAGTAATGGACATGGAATCAGCAGCTATTTTTAAAGCTACTAAACCATCACTTGATTCTGCTAAATAGACAGTTCCAGTTGCCCCATACCCTAATTGCTTAATAATTCGGTAGTTGTTTTTCTGCCATCTCCCTATGATTCGTTGATTAGGGAGAAGCTTACATTCCTGCTTCTTCCACGTCGAATCTTTCATCTTCATCTGTACCTCTCTTCTTCATCCGTTTCCTTACAATGCTAATGGCCTCCTGAAGGGCCGGTCCAGTAGGAGTAATACCGGAAATAGTCATTTTCTTAAATGCGCTCGATAAAGAATCAAAATGAGGAGTCCATTGAAGCAGTTTGTCTACATCTTTTCGTTTTCCAGGGAATGAATACAAGGCGAAATGATTATTACCGGTTCTCGACCTGAGACTGACTGATAAATCTATTAACGCTTCTTGAACCATTGGAAGTTTATTTTTCATACTTGCACTCGTATCTACTAAAATAAGAACGTCCAAATCCATCGTTTCTCCAAGTTCATCTACAACCTCCATCAACTGCCCACGTTTTTCCGGCTCTAAGTCTTCTAATTCCTTTCCTTCTCCAAGAATTTGTGAAATTTCCTTATTAACAACACCTTGGATTGTCTGAGTCATAGCTTTTCTAGTAACCATTTGTACCGTTTGTGAAAGTTGTTTTGCATAAACAATTTGACTCACACCACCACCAGATCTAGCAATTGCTTCTACTTCCGATACACCCTGCTCTCCTAAATCTCCATTATCTACAATACCGATAACGTTAACTGTTATACCTTCTTCTTTAGCCAGAGCAGCGATTGCAATTGGGTCCTCTCCTGAATTCGAACAACCGTCCGTCAACAATAAAATTTGCCTTAAGGTTCCTTTTTTCATAGCCCATTTCCCTCCAATCTTGTACTGTTAACATCATTTACAAGATTCAGAGAAAGTATACATAGAAAAGCGAAGGGACCCTGCGCTCATCGACGTAGAAAACTGGACTGAGCCGAGTGAGAATCGAGTAGGAGGGGGTGACTAACCCCCGACCTCTCACAGCACCGTGCGTACCGTTCGGTACACGGCGCTTTCATTTAAGTCCAACGCAATGATTGATATCTGTTAAGAAGACTTTGGAGCCCTTC
>JAJOJL010000056.1 GCA_021208645.1 Bacillus sp. (in: firmicutes)
ACAAGCAAGATAGCAGAACATACCGAAGTCCCAAATTCGAAAATCGAATATTTAACAGCTGCTAATGAGCAAATGTTTAAACAAAATCAGCGGTTAAGACAATATATCGAAGACTGCCTTGAAGGAAAAGTTCATCTATCCGATAAAGGATACTTAAAAGCTTTAAGTGGCGAACAATAGTTTTCACAAAAAAAGTGTCAGTCACCTCTAGTACTAAAATAGAGTGTAATAACGTCACACCTATAATTTAGTCCTTTGAAGTGAACTGACACTTATATGACAGTCCGAAACTCTATAAATTTTCAATAAACAATCTTACTACATCTGCTCCACCAATGATTGTTCCTAACGTACTTCCCAAATTTGTTAGAACTACAATAAGTAATATCCTTGTAACTTTATTATTCCAAAAACCCTTCACTGAATAAACATCTTCCGATAAATTTTCAAAGTCAGCTACACTTGGTCTATGCATATAGGCTTGAACAAATCCTGCAAACCAACCAGCAGCCATTAAGGGATTTAATGAGCTTAACGGTGCAACTAAAAAAGCTGTCAAAACCGCTAGTGGATGACCAAACGCTATTGCAGCTCCTAAAGCGGAAAAAGAGCCATTCCATAAAACCCAACTAATTGTTTGTTGCATACCAGCAGCAGGATTTGCATAAAAAGTATAAGCAATAATACTTAAAATTATAATTGGAATCATCCAAGCGATAAATTTTGGTGCTTTTGATTTTGGTGGTATTTTAGAGATTGCTTTTAAATCTTGTTCTTTATGAATTTCTTTTTTTATTCCTGGGACATGTGCAGCTCCTAATACAGCAACAACTTTTTCACCAGGTGCTTCTTTTTATTTTTTGTGCTAAATATTGATCGCGCTCATCAATTAATGGAACCTTTAATCGAGGAAAAGATGCAGTAAATTCACTTAACATTGAATTAAGCATATCTTCTGATTTCAGTTTTTCTAGCTCTTCCTCAGAAATCGTTTCTTTATTAAAGATGCTAGCAAAAATTTCCGCCATTAATTTTAGCTTTCCCCAGAAACCAATACTGTGCCAAATTCTTGCAAAGGTTATTTGAATATTTCGATCAGCTAAAACTAAATCGGCACCTACTTCTTTTGCAGATTCTATCCCTTGGATCATTTCTTGTCCTGGTTTTAATCCCAAACTGTTTAGCAACTCGTTTCTGAAAAGAGGATATAACGAGATTCATTAACAAAAGCGTCGCTTTCTTTTCTTTTATCACTTTAAAAATATCCATGTTCTTCCATTGGTTAGCATCAGTTATCGACTTATACCTTTGATCATCTAATTCAACGCAAACGGTATCAGGTCTTTCTCTTTCAATAACCTCTTTCACTTGTTCAGCACTCTGCTTTGAAACGTGAGCCGTACCAATAAGGATTAATTCCTTACCATTTAAATGTATACGTGTAATATTTTCTTCTGACATAAGCGACATTCCTTTTTTAAGTTTAAAGTATCTGAATAAATTTTATGGGTATCCCGTTTGCTCAGAATGAGATTTTTTTTGATTATTGAATTCAAGTGTTGATGAGATCGGAGCGAACGAGACTCCTGCGGGAAAAGCAACCGCTGAAGACCCCGCAGGGTGTATTTCCCGAGGAGGCTGAAGCGTTGCCCGCGGAAAGCGAGTTCGAGTAGATCTCATCAACACGTTACCATCTTAATGCCTAAATTCTGAGCTAGAGGGATACTCATAATTTCTTTTATAGATTGAATTAAGCAATTTCCGATCCACTAAAAGTTAGTTGTTGTAATATTACTGGATCTGTTGAACTCCAACAAATTAATGTACATAATAACTAGTAAAAGAATCAACTCCTACCATTATATAATAATGGTGAAAAATAGCATACTATTAGTTCCTCAAAATTTACTAAAGTATTGGTTGGTGACTATGTTTAGGAAGCAAAGAAGAAGATTAAAGTATTTGGTAATCCGGTTATTACGAATTAAAGATCGTGCCCATGGAATAGCAAGGGGCTTCACCTTTGGTTTTCTAATGAATTTTGTACCTACCTTCGGCTTTGGTCCCGTAATTTCTAGCATTGGCCCAAAGCTTGTTAACGGCAACACTGTTGCTGGATTCATAGGTGGGTTTGCTTTTTTATGGGCCTTTCCATTTATGTTTTATTTCAATATCATCGTCGGAGAGGCAATACTACCCATTGATATTGCTGGAAAAATAGAAGAAGTAATAATTGATACGGAGGAAGTAGAGACAGAAGAAGTAGTAGAGGTGGGAATAAAAATTGGCAAAGCATTTATTGTTGGCATGTTTGCCAATATGATTGGATTCGGAATTATTTGCTACACACTCATTTATCTTCTAATTAAACATTCTCGCAAAGATGCATTAAGGTTCGTCCATAAGAAATGGAAAATAAAACGGGTAGAAAAGGATAACAAACATTAAGATTTAATAAAGAGATAAGAAGGGCTGTCCAATCGGATCAGCCTTTTTCTTTCTCCATTCATTTCTTTTAACAACAACATTTCTTCTTAAATTCTAAATTGTCGTTCAGGAAACGTAAAGCCTGCCTTAATTACCTCGTCAAAATCTTTCGTAGAGCCTCCGCCAGTAAGCAGGTTCCCTTTTTGGCCGAGGAATTTAGTGATTGTCCCTGGCTTAATTCCCTCATCCTCCCACTTTTTGGCCACAGTGTATTGAAGAATTTTCACAGGGAAAGCTTCCATCTTCATCACTTCATCTACAAAGTCTAATTCCATATTTTGATAACTATCAGAAACAAACATTCTTGGATGGAAGATAAATTCGTCTTTTTTCCGCTCTAACACAAGTACAGCCTTCAATTGATTTATCTTTTCTACTATATCATCAATTTCCTCTTCCAATACTTCAATTTTCTCCAATGGTGTATCATCGCTATTCATTTCCAATTGAAATACTTCTTCTTCTAAAGCAAGTTGTTCACCAAGTAATGTTTCAATTATCTCCAGTTTTTTTGGAAGTTCTACAGCATGAAACTCCTTCATTATTTCGTCCTCATTGATTGATCCTCTTCCCTGCAATGAGTCCACTTCCGCAACAGCCCAGTTCATATGAAGAGGCTCGTCATATTTTTTGCGATACTCCAAATACTCTTTCAGTAGTTGATACAAATTAGTAGATAGTGGGAGTGACCTGTTATGGATAAAGAGGTGACCGTCCTCCTGTAGTCCTTCTGCTTTCAAAGTAATTAATTCTTCGATGTCCAATCCCGTCTCTAATACGAGCCTGTACATTAAATAATTTCTCATTTGGCTACGAAGTAGGCCATGATCAGATCCAACATTTTCTCCCATTTCCTTTTGGGTGGATAAAATTTTTTCAAATAAAAGCCCTTCCGTATGTAAAAGATCTTTCTCTTCTTCTACAGTAGCGGAATCTAGTTTTTCTAAGAAGTCAAAATCTAATTTTGTTCTATCTAACTCTTTATTTGCATAGCTTCCGTAAGTAAGAATAACTTCTATATTTCTCTGAATCTCCGATGGCGTTTTCTCTAAATTACGAAGATGATCAATATAATCATTTACTTCCCTTTCTTGAAAATTTGGGAAGTAATCTTGTTTGTGTTCCCATAAAAACGACATGAACCGCTCCATTGTATAAAACCAAGTTCTGTCCGCCTCCACATTTCTTCTTAACAACATTGTTTCAGCGAAATGTTTCACCTTTTCAGATGCCTGTTGTTTATTGGTAAATAGCATTGAACTGCCCCCTAAAACATTTCATTTTCCATCTAACGATTTGTCTACGAAAAAACCAACGTAAATATTACTCGAATAAAGAACTAACTGAGCGTTCATCCTGCACCTTAATAATCATTTCTCCTAATAAAGGTGCAATGGAGAGTGTTGTAATTTTATCAATCCTTTTTTCCTCAGGAAGGAAGATTGTATTAGTGGTCACGAGTTCACGAATTGGTGCTTCGTCAATCCAGTTCACCGCAGGTTCAGACAAAACAGGATGTGTACAGCAAGCATAAACTTGCTTGGCACCCTTCTCCATAAGTGCGCGAGAGGCAGTGGTAATCGTTCTTGCCGTATCTACCATATCGTCAATGATGATGGCTGTCTTTCCTGCCACTTCTCCAATGAAATCCATGGCACTTGTGCAAGTAGGATCTTCCAAGCGACGGTTTCTGTCAATGAGGGCAATGGGTGCGTGTAAAATATTACCCAGTTGTCTAGCACGAACGACACCGTTATTCTCTGGTGCAACGACAACCACATCATCCAAGTTTTTTTCCAAAAAGTACTTGGACAAAATTGGTCTTGCTAATAATTGATCGACTGGTATATTGAAAAAACCTTGAACTTGTGGTGCATGTAAATCTACACTAATTACCCTATCTGCTCCTGCTTTTTCCAATAAATTAGCGATCAGTTTTGCTGTAATTGGCTCCCTTGAACGAGCCTTCCTGTCCTGTCTGGAATATCCAAAATACGGAATGACACAATTGATTGTTTTTGCTGACGCCCGTTTCATTGCATCTACCATAATAAGTAGTTCCATCAAGTATTCATTACCAGGCTGGTTAGTGGATTGAATTAAATAAACGTCCGTACCCCGAATGCTTTCCTCGATATTCATTTGGATTTCACCATCACTGAATCTCTTAATAGAACTTTTACCTAATGGAACACCAATATGCTGAACGATCTCTTCTGCTAACGGTAGGTTAGAGTTTAACGAAAATATTTTCATATTATTTGTATTTGATGATGTCATTTTAATTATCCTCCAAAACTTTTTCTTAATTTAATTCTAATAGTTACGAGCATATATTTAAAGGGCTATTCCAAAATTCTCTAGATAGTTCATTTTTTCGCCTTTTTCTAATTTTCTTCCAATACATAACAAACAATCACCTCTCTCTGAAAATGACTGCCTTTTTTTACTGTACATCTGTCAACAATAGACAGATTTGCCTCCTTAATGTGTTCATCTAGTTTTTCGACTGTAATAAAAACGATTTTGTTGGCCATTCTTCCTGCTGCTTTAATTATTTCAAGTTTTTCATCAACTGATAAGACAGAGCATAAATTGTAGGGCATATCTACAATAGCCGTATCGTATCTCTTGTTAATTTGCCGCATATCTTTTATGGGGATATGAACAATGTCTTGATAACCAAAATAAACAATATTTTCCCTTGCTCCTATTACTGCTAAGGGGTTAATATCAGAACCCGTTATATCTATTCCCATAGATAAGGCTTCTATGAGAACTGTACCTATGCCACAACACGGATCAATAACCTTCACGCCATTTACTATAGGTACGGCGATATTAACAACAGCCCTAGCTAGTCGGGTATTCAATGCTGTAGAATAATTCCTTGGCTTTTTCTGATGATAATGCCAAATGGGCTTGCTTTCAATGAGTAGGCCAAACCACCATTTTCCTTTTGTATATAAGAGTCCATAGGAGACGTCAGGTTTATGTAGGTCCGGTATCCCTTTTAGCTTTTCAGCAATTTTTCTTGTGGCCTCCTGCCTCTCTTTAAGAGAGGGTTGTTCTAAGTTGGATAGATCTGGATTTTTCAAAAAGACAATTTTATACGTTTCACTTTCCTTAACAGAAAGCAAAGGTACTTGTTCAATAATTTCCTGTAACGACTTCCCTTCCACCATAATATCTAACCGATATTTTATAAATGGACTTCGACTTGGGTCAATTGGAATGGAACTTATTACTATTTTGGAATCGGAGTGAAACTGGAAAAATGATCTCATCTCCAATTTACATAAATCTAACTCCTCCTCATAGGAAGAGTATGTATAAAGGTACAGCGACAATTTACTTCATCCTTACTTGTTCATTGGGTTAGATAACCATAAACTTCACTTTAAAGGATAGCTTTGTTTATTTTAAAAAGCAAAGTATATAGTGAATTCCCCATCATTTAAGAACATGTTTTAGTCTGTAACATATGAGCCAACTATACTATTTCTCATTAATATACGGAAGGTAAATTGTAAATTCACTCCCTAAGCCAATTTCACTTTCCACTGTAACTGTCCCTTTATGTGCCTCAATAATAGATTTTACAATTGCTAAACCTAAGCCTGTACCTCCATACTCCCTGGAACGTGACTTTTCCCCCCGATAAAAGCGTTCGAAAATTCTCACCTTATCTTGTTCCCGTATCCCCTCTCCATTATCTTTTACAGATATTATTAACTGCCTTTCTTCGTTGTAAAGCTTTACGTTTAATGAAATAACGGTACCTCCGTATCTTGCAGCATTATCGAACAAGTTATCAAAAACTTGCTTTATCCGGTAAGGGTCCACATTTAGTAAGACTGCTGGTATATCGGTAGGCCATCGAATTTCAACATCCTTTTGCTTCATGTCACTAGACCCATTGATAAATATATCCCTTAAAAAATCCTCACTGTTTACGAGTTTCATTTCCATATTAAGGCGATCCAATTCTATTTTTGAAAACTCAAATAGATCTTCGATTAATCGGTCCAATTGTTCTGTCTTTGATAAAATGACATTTACATACCGCTCTTTCATTGCTTCATCCTGAACAATGCCATCCCTTATCCCTTCAACATATCCCTTAATAGATTGGAGAGGTGTTCGCAAATCGTGCGAGACTGAAGCGATTAATTCTTTCCTGTTCCGCTCATACTCCCTTTGTTTTGCAATCGAATCCTTCAAATGGCGCCTCATTAAATTAAATCCACTAATAAAACGACCAATTTCATCCTTCCGTTTATAAGGTATCTCATAATCTAAATTACCTTCTGTCATTTCTTCCGTTGCTATGTAAATTTCCTTTAAAGGATTCAATACGGTACGTGAAATATAAATAGTCCAACAAACAACTAGAATGATTAATACGAATAATCCACTAGCAAAGCTCAAAATAATATTTATTATTATTTGTTGATACGATTGGGTTGCAGCAAGGTCTAACGAGGCAGAGCGTATTTCAACATTAAATAGCTCTCCTGATAAGGTCTGTACTTGGGATTGACGCATCGTAATCATGTAGGCACCATTCTCCCATGACGCCGACTTATTCGAGGTCCATTCAGCGGAGTCAAAAATCACTCCATCACTATCTGTTACGACTACTTCTACTTCGTAATCCCCCACGATCGGTTGTAGTATTTCGTAAAACTCCGCCTTAGAAGCTTTAAGCACATCTATCTCATTAAGGACTGTTTCATTAATAGTGTTCATAAATTCATTAATCTCATAGTTTTGCTCCTCTGTTACATCCTCCATGAAAACAGCGAATAAACCAAGCATCCCAAAAACGGTCAAAACAGGTAAGATAATAATTGTTAAAAAAGCAACGATGAGCCTTCCCTTTAAACCCAAAAGAGATCACCCCCCTATTCCCGTAAATTTATAGCCAACCCCCCATACGGTTGCGATATAGACTGGCTCTGAAGGATTCGGTTCAATTTTCTCACGAATTTTCCGTATATAAACAGTAACGGCATTTATATCACCAAAGCTATCATAGCCCCAAATTTTATCAAACAGCTGTTCTTTTGAGAACACTTGTCCTTTATGTTTTGCCATGAACAAAAGAAGTTGAAATTCTTTGGCAGAAAGTTCTACTTGTTTTCCAGAAACAAAAACCGAAAAACCTTTTTCATCAATTACTAGAGGGCCAAATTCCAATAGAAATCCATTTTGCTCAGAAGGCTTAGTAAACTCTTTATAACGTCGAAGCTGCGCTTTAATTCTAGCGACTAGTTCTCCAGGGCTGAATGGTTTCGCAATATAATCATCGGCACCGATTCCGAGGCCAATGATTTTATCTGTCTCACTTTTTTTGGCGCTGACCATAATAATAGGAATAGTAGATTTCTTTCGAATTTCTTTACAAAGTTCAATCCCGCTCATTTTCGGTAGCATTATATCTAATACAACTAAAATAGGATTATGTTTTTGAAAATTCCCTAACCCCTCTTCTCCATCCCCAGCCAAAATCACATGAAAACCGTTTACTTCTAAATAGTCACGGACAAGTTCGCCAATTTCCCGTTCATCCTCAACGATAAGAATAGTATCTTGCTCCATTTCAAAACCTCCCTTACAATGCTCTTTCCACTTCATTATAACCCTCAAAAAAAAAGAAAGGAAACTTGACCAAGATCAAGCTTCCAATACTATTTAATCTTTTTGTTCATGGCTTAACGAGACTGCTGAAAAACTCGAAGAGCACCACTTTTTCAGCGCATTCAATTTGACCTCAAGCAGTTACATCCCTTTTTTCAAAAATTAGCCATGAAATAAACGTAAACAAAAGGAAATAGACAAAGAGTATAGTGACGGAAAAACTCATGGTCATTCCTTCCACCAATGGTGTCCCCCTTGTATATTGCATTAAATTTGTATTAGCAAACAAAATATATTTCACCCAATTATACTGGCTTAACAACATAACCATCTGCTGACCTGTAAACATTAAAAATAAAGACAGCCCAATGGCTAAGGAACTACTACGAAAAACGGTTGAAATCATAAACGCAAAAGTTACCATCATAATAAGGTCAATGCTATTAAATCCATACAAACTGACAATTTGGGTTAGCATATGCCTTTCTACAATCTCACCATTCACATACACCAAGTAGGGGAGATCCATTCCTTTAAAACCGTACAACAAACTTCCAACGATAAACGAACTGATAAACAAGGTAATAATTAGTACGAAGGCAAACAATAAGGTAGCAATAAATTTAGATAGTAAGATTTTAAAGCGATTGACTGGTCGGATTAGGAGCAGTTTAATAGTTCCTGTCGTAAACTCAGAAGCGACAATTCCCGCCCCAACAACAATGGCAAGCATGGAAGCAAATGCTGTAAAATCTGGTGCCGAAATCATAAAGCCCCACAATGTTTCTGACTCAACTGGCGGAATATTATTCTCCAGCCTGTACTCATTAAGGAGAACATCCTCCCTTAAGGGTTGAGCAGCATTGCTAGTTAGAATCGTGTTTTCCAGTTGAGCAATTTCCTCTTGCATTTGCTCATTTCTTATTTCCAACTGCTGCTTCCAATTCTCTCCTTCTATACTTTGGTCATGTAGAAGAAACTTACTAACGATACCTGCGATGACTACGACAATGATAATGAGCCCTAACATGATCCAGGTACCTACTTTTTTATATATTTTCATGTTTTCATTTTGAATTAAACGAATCATGTTCTTCACGATAGGTCACCTCCAGTAATTTCCATAAATTTCTCTTCCAGGGTCTTCTCCTCCCGGACTATTTCCGTAACATCAAATCCATTTTCCACAAAAAATCGCGTAATTTCTGCTGTTTCCTTTTTATTAATAGTAAAAACAAGTTTTCCGTTCTGCTCCTGTACTTCCCTTTTCGGGAAGTTGCCTTTCACAGCAGTCAGGGACTCCACTAATGGACTTACTTCAAATATTACTTTCTTTTCACTTGTGCTCTCGACCATGGCATTAACGGAGTCAACACTTATTAATTTTCCATGATGAATGACGCCAATTCGGTCACACATTAACTGCATCTCACCAAGCAAATGACTAGAAACAAATACGGTAATGTTTTCTTCTTTAGCTATTTTCCGAATATAGGCACGGATCTCCCTAATTCCTGCTGGGTCCAAGCCATTTGTCGGTTCGTCTAAAATAAGTAATGATGGTGAGTGGAGGAGAGCTTGTGCTAACCCTAATCGCTGTCTCATTCCTAAGGAGTAAGTTTTCACTTTCTCATGAATCCTTTTTTCTAGTCCTACAAGCTCAACAATTTCGTTAATTCTTTGTTTTTTTATTCCTGGAACCATTCTCCCGTAATGAATAAGATTATCGTAGCCAGATAAAAACTTGTACATTTCAGGATTTTCAATAATTCCTCCAACATGGGAAATGGCATTTTCGAAATCTCGAGCAACACTGTGATCATTGATAAGGATCTCGCCGTCAGTAATTTTCATTAGTCCAACCATCATGCGTATCGTTGTTGTTTTCCCGGCACCGTTAGGACCAAGAAAACCAAATACTTCGCCTCGCTTTAGTTCTAATGAAATCCGTTCAATGATCGTTACCGCACCAATTTTTTTTTGTAACATTATTCATTTGTAAAATAGGAATAGTTTTTTCCATTGTTCCTACCTCCTCGTTTATCCTCACTTGTATTATGTCCTTGTTATATTAATTGGGACTTATAAAATTATTAAAAAAGTATTAATATAAGCTTGCTAAATAAAAAAATAACGAGACTTTTTATATAATCTTGGTTATAGTAGAAAACGGTAACTAGAAATGAATTAGGAGCATTCTTTTTATGAAAAACAAAACTGCACTTCCTTTCTCCCTATCTAAAACAGAAAATTTCTTTGATCAACTAGGCAACTATATTGGCGATGTATTCTATGATATTCTCCCAGAGATGGGCTTTGAATTGAGAGACGAACAAATTTTTATGGCTTATCAGCTGGAACAAGCCTTCAAAAATAGGAACGTTATTTTCGCAGAGGCAGGGGTTGGAACGGGGAAAACATTCGTGTACCTTCTATATGCCATTTGTTATGCAAGATACAAAGGGAAACCAGCAATTATTTCCTGTGCAGACGAAACACTAATCGAGCAGCTTGTTAAGAAAAATGGTGATATTGAAAAACTGGAGAAAGCTTTGGAACTTACCATCGATGCTCGCCTTGCTAAGGCAAGGGATCAGTACCTCTGTGTAAAAAAACTGGACAACTTGATCCATCAACAAAAGAATGACAAAGACCTTCTTCGAATTCATCACGAACTACCGAACTTTGTTTTCAATAATTCTCATGCCTCCATGACTTCTTTTGAAAAATATGGTGACAGAAAAGACTATCCATTGCTTTCAAACGAAACCTGGACTCAAATTGCATGGGATCCAGTTCAACAGTGCTCTACCTGTGATTTCCGCCACCGTTGTGCGCAAACATTACATCGGCAACATTACAGGGATGCTATTGACCTTGTAATTTGTTCCCATGATTTTTATATGGAGCATGTTTGGACGAAAGAATCGAGACAACGGGAGGGGCAACTGCCGCTTCTTCCAGAAGCAAGCTGTGTTGTCTTTGATGAAGGACATTTATTGGAATTTGCTGCACAAAAGGGGCTAACGTATCGCTTTCATTCTGAAACGTTAAACACTATGTTAACGGCTTATTTCAACCAAGATATTCGAGAGGAAACCCTTTACTTAATTGAAGATATATTAGCACTTCATGAAGAATGGTTTGATCAGCTTAAATCTTACGCTACCTACATTGAAGGGTCAGAACGAATGGAAGTTCTAAGGACCAATAACTTAGTGGACATTGCACAAACATTGCATGCTAAAGTAACCAAGTTGTTGGATCAACTCGTATTTGACTCTGAACTATTTGTTATGGAAGATTACCATTTAAAAATAATCGAAGAATACCTAGAGTTTTTATTCCTATGGTTTATCTGTTTTACTAGCGAAAGATCGTGGAATTTACTGGCTTGAGGAATCAAATACAGAGGTAACATTTGTCGTAATGCCTCGTTTAGTAGAAAATGTACTAAAACAAGAAGTCTTTAGCCAGACTATCCCATTTGTTTTCTCATCGGCAACTTTGTCTAAATCAGGTGATTTTTCCTATATGGCAAATAGTTTAGGGGTTGAAAGCTACCAATTCTTTTCCGTATCTTCTCCGTTTGATTATCATACCCAAATGGAGGTGAAGGTTCACACAGAAGAAACCAGGATGGATAAATGGGAGCAGGTGGCTAATGACTTAATAAAAAATAATGGTAAAACACTGATTCTATTTTCTTCTGAGAAAGAAATGAACCAGTTTCGTCAATACGCCAGTGAACCAACAAAGGAATGGAACTTTCCCATTCTCTATGAAGGAGACGAAGAAATTAGTTACTTAGTAAAGGCATTTCAAGAAAACGAAGGGACTGTTTTATGTTCCCATCATTTATGGGAAGGTTTGGATGTTCCAGGCCCCTCCTTATCGCAAGTAATTATTTATTCCTTACCTTTTCCTCCAAAGGATCCTGTTTTTCAAGCGAAAAGAAATTATGTGGAAAATCCTTTGGAAGATGTGGACTTGCCGTACATGCTTCTTCGACTACGGCAAGGGATTGGGCGACTAATACGGATAAAGGAAGATAAAGGAACCATTCACATTTGGCTAACAAAAGAAGAAAAAACCGATTATTACAAAGAAATTATTGGCGTCCTACCTGTAACTCCTTAATTTAAACATATGGGTGACTAAAGGCTAGACAAGGTCACCCTTATTTTACATTTATTAGGTAAATAAATTATTACTTTCATGTTGTCCCCTTACAGTCTCGTCTAATTCTTCTTTTGAAACGTAGTAGAGCATACTAGATCCTATCACAAAAAGTATCGCCCCAATTACAAAAAGCGCTGTCGCACCATGTGTTAATTGTCTTCTTTTAAGTTCTCCGTTAACATTTCTCAAGGACACTCCCTCCAATCGTAATTAAGAAAGCTAATATTATTGTATGAGAAAAACGAAATGGAAGAATGTGCATTCTCACTACATTTTGAAAGGTAGGGCAAAGGGCCAGAAACTAGACTTAAATTTCAGAGGAACTTATCCCACCTTTTAGAGGGATTATTGGTGAGGAAATGGATTGAAAGACAACATAAAAAGGCTGGGACATAACTAAAGTGTTTAACGGGAAATCCGAACAATTCACTATCTTAGCGGAGGAAATATACGAAGACTCCAGCGGGAGCAAAGGCAAAGGTGAGACCCCACAGTGCGTAAGCGAGACTGCTGTAAAACTCGAATAGTTTAATTGCAATGGCTTCGCTCGTTGCGCGCCTACTATGAAAAAACCACTCATAATAGGCTTTCAAAAGATGGCAACGGCTTCGCACATTGCTAGAGGCACTGAAAAAGTGGAAAAACACCACTTTTTCAGTGCCTTCGCGTAAGCACGAGGAGGCTCACCAGCCGCCCGCGGAAAGCGAAGTATATTTCCGGAGCGTTTTATTTTTGCACATTCCATTCATTCGGATTTCTCACTGATAAAATACTTTGGTCCCATACTCTTTAAATAAACGAACACTGAATCAAAGACTCACCCTGTATTTACTAACCCTGCAGCCACTCCACTAATTGTCAGTAATACTTCCGTTAACAATTCCTCTGACTGTTCATCCGACTCCCTCATTTTTTGAATTAAGTCTACTTGCATGAAATTTAACGGATCAACATAAGGGTTTCTGCGATAGACCGATTCCCTAATATTTGGTATGTGATCAAGAAGTTCGTCCATACATGTTATTTTCAATAATATCTCCCGTGTACGGTTGTATTCTTCTTTAATATCCTGAAAAATTCTATCTGCTATATCTTTGTTATTTACTAAGTTTTTATATTCTTCTGCAGTTGTCATATCCGCTTTTAATAAGGCCATCTGCAAATTATTAATGGTTACTTGGAAAAACGGCCATTCTTGGTACATTGTTTGTAGAAGTTTGAGGTTTTCCTCCTTTTTCGAAGCAAAAGCTTCAAGACCTGTTCCTGCTGCATACCAAGCAGGAAGTAACTGCCTAGATTGTGTCCAAGCAAAAACCCATGGTATCGCACGTAAATCTTCAAATCGTTGACTGCCTTTTCGACTCATTGGTCTAGAACCAATGTTCAAAGCTCCCAATTCTCCTAAAGGAGTTGCTTCGTTAAAGTACGTTAAAAAGTCCTTATCACCAAATACAAGAGATTGGTATTTAGACAACGCTTCTTTTGTCACTTCTTCCATTGCTTTTTCCCAAGTAGCTTCTAACCCTTGCTCTTTCTTCGTCCTTGCAGATGCTTCTAATAAGGCTGAAGCAGCCTGTTCTAAATTTCGGAAGGCAATGTCTTCAAGTAAGTAACGGGAGGATAATACTTCCCCCTGCTCCGTAATCTTCACTCCATCCCCTAATGTCTCTGCTGGTTGCGATAGAATACTTCGGTTTAAGGTACCACCGCCACGACCTAAGGAACCACCTCTACCATGGAAAAATTTTAACCTAAGGTCAAAATCCCTTGCCATTTTGTGAATATCCTGTTGGGCCTTAAATAGCTTCCAGTTGGCAGTTAACGTACCACCATCCTTGCTCCCGTCTGAATATCCGAGCATTATTTCTTGATGGTTTCCCCTAACTTCGAGGTGCTTTCGATAAACATCCATATTAAATAAGGTTTTCATAATTTCTGGTCCTGCTACAAGATCATCAATCGTTTCCAATAACGGAGCAACATGGAGGGTGCTTTCTACCTCACCGTTTGCGTGAAGGCGGTAAATACCTGCTTCCTTCGCCAAAAGAAGAGCTTCTAATAAATCACTAGCAGACTGGGTCATGCTAACTAAATATACTTCAATGGCACGTTGACCAAATTCATTATGGGCTTCTTTAATCATTTGGAAAACTTTAAAAATCTCCTGGGTTTCCTTTGTATAATCTTCATGAAGGAGCATGAGTGGCCTTGGATCACTTAATGCATCTTGAAGAAGGTTTAATTTTTCCTGTTCAGGTAGTGTTTCATAATTTTCTGCAATGTTTACAACCCTTAAAATTTCAGCTACAGCTGATGCATGTTCACCACTATGATTCCGTATATCAAGTGTAGCTAAATGGAACCCGAATAACTCTACTTGGCGGATTAATTTTCTTATCGTCTTAAGCTTCCTGTCAGATGGTTGGTGTTTTTCCGCTGATGTAAGGACTAACTCTAAATCTCGTAACAATTCCTCCGCATTTTTATAGCCTGCGTCTGAAACACCTATATTTCGTATACGCTTTAATACAACAGCAAATTTTCTGCGGTATATTTCTGATTCAACAGGCCAAGCTTCTCCATCTTCGAGGTACCTTTGTTCGTCCTCTTCTACTGACGCTATTAAATCTTTGCTGATTTCAACGCGAAATACTGATTGACTGAAACGTCTCATTAGTTCAACAATCGATTTCTTATATTTTTTTTAACGCTAATTTTCTTTGTAGCTTTAACGTTTCCCACGTTATTTCAGGAGTTACATTTGGATTCCCATCCCTGTCACCGCCGATCCATGATCCGAAATGGATGAAGTTAGGGACTCGCCAAGGATGATTCGGAAAGTAATCACCAAGCTGTATTTCCATTTCACGATGAACTTCAGGCAAAACTTCAAACAATGTTTCATCGATATAATAAAGTCCATTTTTCACCTCATCTAAAACGGTTGGTTTACGGTGACGAAGTTCATCTGTCTGCCACAATGCCGTTACTTCGTTAAACAGACTTTCATCTAATGAAGCTTGTTCTTTTTTTCGTTAATAACGGATTATCAAATTGCTGTAAGATGGTTGATATTCTTTTTTGAATTTCTAATACCGTTCGCTTTGTTGCTTCTGTTGGGTGAGCAGTAATGATTAATTCAATGGATAAATCATCCAAAACTTGCTGTATCATTTCCTCTGGATAATTACTTTTCTTGATAGTCGCTACAGCAGACTCAATAGAAAATGGCTGAGCGTCTTTCTCATCTAGAAGTTGATATTGTCGCCGGCGTCGAATGCGATGGTTTTGCTCAGCGATATTTACGAGATGAAAATAGACGGCAAACGCTCGAATGACATGTTGTCTTTCAGGTGACTTTAAGTTACTAATTTCTTCTTTTAATCTTAAGTAGGCTTCTTCGTTAAAGTTTTTTCGTAAATCCTTCGTTGTTTCCCTAATGGCTTCCACCTTATTAAAGAGGGAGATCCCTCCATGATGTACTAGAATTTCACCTAAAATGTTTCCCAGTTTTTTAACATCATTCCGTAAAAGAGAGTAATTATCTGTTGTATTTATCATGTCTTTCCCCTCCAATAAACTGCTTTTATCTATCTTATAGATAACCCATGCAAAAAACAATCTATGTATCTGAACAAGAGTCAGTAAAAATCATAAATTACTTGCAGGTATTTTTATATAATAACAAAAATCTATAGAAATAATCAATTTATTCTAACTATTTCACAAACATTAAAGAAAAAGAGACTGGGACAAAAGGTAGGTTTTTGACCTTTTGTCCTAGCCTCTATACAAATGCGGGAAGTAGCTACATCTATAAAAAGTCTTGAAAGGAGAGTGTTTATCCTTTCAAGACACGTAGCAGACGAAGCCAACGCCCGTCTATTGAAGACTTATGTCCACCTTTTCGACGCATTATTTGCTATTCCTTTTTTTTCTGTACACGGACAAAGCTAAGGCTGCCGCAATGATGAGAAGTAGAACAGTAGAAGTTACACCAGGATTGTTCACTTCTTCTCCTGCTGAGTAGTCCATAGCAGAAGCAATTGTTACTCCAAGATTAATTATAAAAAAGAAAGCAGCTATAGCAATCAATGTAAATACAGTGTGAACTTGATTCGTCGACATCCTATTATAACCTCTCTTTTAAAAGTATAGTTAGTATTAGGATGTATTTTCTTTTAGAATACATACATAAAGATATGCATTCCATTACTAATCTTTCATTAATGCCCCTGAAACATTGTAGTCTTCTATGTTGATGTCTGTCTCCCTGCCTACTGCTAGCTTTGCTAATTGTGCCCCTAAATAAGGGCCCACCGTTAAGCCTGAAGCCCCCAGTCCGTTTGCTATTATTAATCCGTCCCAATTGGGAACAGGCCCCACTACTGGCAGAAATCCCGGTGTAAAGGGACGAAAGCCGACTCTCGTTTCTAAAAATGTACTTTGTGTAAGTCCAGGTGCTACTTGTAAGGCCTTCTCTAATATTTCTTGCATTCCTCCTGCAGTTACACGGGTGTCAAACTCCCTTTCATCTTCATGTGTTGCACCAACAATCACCTTACCTTTTTCAAAAGCTACTATATACTGATTGTTTTGGGGAGAAACAACTGGTAAATTCTCTGTTTCTGTATCTTCTAACCTTAAGTGAACAATCTGCGCTTTCTGCCCTGATACTAAAAACTTAATTCCTAGTGGAGCCAGAATTACATTAGCCCAAGCTCCAGCAGTTACAATGACTTTCTTCCCTTGATACATCTCGCCATTTACTTGAACACCAGTCACTTGCTGGTTAGAATGCACGAGAGTAGCATTTCCTGTTAAGATGGAAGCACCACCATTTATCGATGCATTTAAGAGAGCATCCCTTAACGCCCTTCCGTCCACACGTGCGGCACCACTAACAAATAAAGAAGAAAACCCTTCACCTAAAACAGGAAACCGTTCCTTTGTCTCCCTTGGTGACAAGCGCTTTATTTCCCCCATTTCTGGAGCTTCTACTATTCGATGCAAGGCCCTTTCTTCCATTTTGTTTAACTTCGATTCTTCTGTATGTAAATTTATGGCCCCCACCTTGCTATATCCAGTCTCCTGCTCTCCCCTTTCTTTTAAATCTTTAATCAATGATGGGTAGTACTTTGCCCCTTCCTTCGCTAACAGATACCATGCCTTATTTCTTCGTTGAGAAAGCCACGGATTAACTATTCCTGCAGCCGCATCTGTCGCCTGACCTTTATCTTTTCGATCCACAACCAGTACGTCGGCTCCTTCTTTTGTTAGATGATAGGCTGTGGAAGCCCCTAGTATTCCTGCACCTACCACAATAAAATCATGCATATAAAACACCTTTCATCCTATTCTTTCTGAAAAAATATATAGATTCCATAATTTTCAATACCTATACTATACCCTATCGAAAAAGAATTGAGACACCTTATAACGGGAAAGAATATTTCTAACTTTTTAAGGTATCAATAGACGAATGCCCCCTAATGAAGCCAATACTAATATGATGATATTGAAATGCTTTTGGGGCAGAAGTGGCAAAAACTTAATTCCTAAAAAAGTACCTACTAATATGGGAAGAATTAGTAAAGCATTAAACAGCAAAGTATCGCCAGTAATAAGTCCTAATTGACCATACATGGGAACTTTGATTATGTTTACGGACAAGAAAAACCAAGCTCCTGTCCCTATGAACTCTCGTTTCGGTAAGGCAATAGCAATTAAAAACACTGCCATAATCGGTCCTGCAGCATTTCCTACCATCGTCGTAAAACCTGCAAGGGTTCCCATTACACCGACGAAAACTTTTGATTGGGGCATCACCTTCAAGAAACCTGCTTCCCACCGTAGTCTAGCCAGTTGAATACCTACTAAACAAATAATTATCGTACCTAATATAACTTCTATCGGTCTACTTTCCACAATATTGTATAGAAGAATATAACCTGCAATTATTCCTCCAAGTACCCAGGGTATCAAGGAAAATAATGTTTTCCAATTTACACTTTTACGGTAGTAGGTTACGGCAATGATATCTGCTGTAATAAGCATGGGTAGGACGATACCAATCGATTCCCTTGCTGGAAAAATCGTAGCCATTGTAGCAACAACGAGCACACCTAAAGTTGGTAAGCCAGTCTTTGAAATACCAATAAATAAGGCGCATAAAATAACGACTACAACTTGATACAAAGTTAAATCGAACATTCTCTCTACCTCTTTCCCTCAATCATCTATATCAATATTAACAATGAAGTTCCAAAACCCTGGAACCTGCAATAATGCAACGGAAAAATCCTGCCATAAAAGCAGGATTAGCGCTGTTTCTCTAAGATTCGTTTTGCATTGTCTGCTGTTTCTGTAAATGATTTTTCTATTTTTTTAAAAATTAGAGAGGATCCAACCTTTACAAAGTTTTTCACTTCATCCATATCTGCAGTCGCCCTTCGAGTAAACTTTGTCCCATTATCCACCGGTTCATAAATATTAGCTACTTCGTGAGGGAAGGGCTTTGTTGCCTTGCAAATCACTGCTTCATTTTCTTTATAATCCAATACTTCCGCTACGGTCTTCATTTTTTTCCCTAATACCTTACTAGTTATTTCAATGATTGACCCTCGCTTGCTATACTCTCCTTCAAGAACCTTTACCTCAACAACGCCAGTTTCCCAAACTGGTCGTTTTTCTAAATTTTCAATAAAAGCAAAAACATCTTCAATAGGCCTTTCGATAATGACACTATACTCAATCGTTTTCATTCTTGATTCCTCCTTTTTCCTCTTAAACGTTTTCCCCATACATACAACTAGTTCATTTCAAGTATAAACAGGAACGTTACCTACTTGAATTCACACTAATTTATACGGAATAGCTTGTGAATTGGAACTGCAACTATCATGTAAAATGAAATGTGTTTGTGTTAAGGTTGATTTCAGAAATGGTCCCTTCCTTTCCACAACTACACCAACATCCATGCTGTAGAGTATCAATTAACCTTTTATATTTAATACTATTTTTCCAAACAGGTTTCCATGCTCCATATGTGCGTGTGCTTCCTGTATATCCCTTAGTCTAAAGGTACTGTCAATGATAGGAGTTATCTTATGGTTGTCTATGAAAGCTAACATCTGCTGAAATTCTTCTGGTGTACCCATTGTTGTCCCTAATATATCAAGCTGCTTCAAAAAAATTAATGGCATGATAAGGTTTGGTACAGGTCCAGCAGTTGCCCCGAAGGTAACAATTCGGCTCCCTGGTTTCGCCAAATTAATTAATTCACTAAATGTTTCTCCACCAATCGTATCTATACTTATATCAACACCACCGGTCAACTTTTTAAGCTGTTTTGGCCAATCCCGATTCTTGTAATTTATGCCAGCTTTCGCACCCATTTTAACAGCCTGGTCAATTTTTTTGTCGTCACTAGAAGTAACAAAGACTTCAGCTTCTGATGCGACTGCCATTTGCAATAGGAACGTTGCTACTCCTCCGCCAATACCAGGGATTACGACCGTTTCCCCTTTTTGTAAATTCCCTCGGGTAAATAAGGCCCTATAAGCCGTTAAACCAGCTAAAGGTAAAGCAGCAGCTTCCTCCCAGCTAAGAAAATTTGGTTTTGGATATACGTTCTCTTTAGGTACTTTAACAAACTCCGCGTGAGTCCCATCTGTTGGAACACCTAGTATAGAAAAATCCTTATTGTAAAATCTAGGATTACTTCCCCAATTTATTGCTGGATTAATAATAACTTCTTGAGAAACTTTGTAATTCTTTACATCCTCTCCGACAGCTTCAATCACACCAGCTCCGTCTGAACCAGGAATAGCTGGAAATCTTACACCGGGATACTGTCCTTTTCGGACAAAAATATCCCTCCGATTCAAGGCAGAATTATTCAAGCGGATAAGAACTTCTTGACCACTTATCTCCGGCCGTTGAACCTCTTCAAATGATAATGCGTCAATACCACCAGTTTCATGAATGACAACTGCTTTCATATGCCAACTCCTCCCCGATTAAGTATAATCTAATGTATCTAACAAACAGGAAACATAGAAACATTTTCTAAAAAGCAATATTCTTTCTTTCCTGTTCTAAATAACTCAGCCACTTTTCTTGTTTTCTATATAAAGATTGGGCTTCTTGAATTGTCACTCTTTTGAAAAACAACTTATCCCCTGGAAGCATTTGTGCCAAATAAGGAAGGTCGACTGAAATGACATTGGCGATCCTTGCATACCCACCTGTCGTTTGCCGGTCAGCCATTAAAATAATCGGCTGGCCATTGGCTGGTACTTGAATTGTCCCAAAAGTTATGGTGTCTGAAATAATATCGGCATTTTCTCTATGAATGAGCCTTGCTCCCTGCAGGCCGTATCCCATACGATCTGCTTGTGGAGAAATCACATAAGGTTCTGAAAAAAAACTTTTAATACTTGTATCTAAAAACTCATCCATCTCTGGGCCTGACAAGACGCGGAACTGTCTTTCTCTTTTATAGTGGGGGCGATACTTCTTTAAAAGTGTGGTACCTGTATGTATTTTGCCTTCCTTTGGCAATTGTTGTATATCATTTTTCAAAATATCACCTTTTTGAAGAGGTTGGCCATTTAACCCACCCATTCTGCCCTTAACATACGTGGCCTTACTTTGAAAAATGGCGTCTGCTGTAATTCCACCTGCAACAGTAATATAGGCACGAGCTCCAGTACGCTGTTCGCCAAAGCGAAGTAGTTGCCCTTTTCTCACAGAAAAGGCGTGCCATAAAGGAACTGGCGTATTGTCCAAGGTTGGAGTCAAATCAGCTCCACATAAGGCGATGACACCCTCCGTTAAAAATAATATTTCTGGTCCTAGCAAGGTTACCTCTATTCCAGCTTCTTCCCGCTTATTACCTACAAGTATATTTCCAATATTCAGAGCCAACGAATCCATTGCTCCTGCTACAACAACTCCATACCTTTGCCAGCCTTCCCTTCCCATATCTTGTATCGTTGTCAATAGGCCAGGCTTAATAATCTCCATAAAGGGAACACTCATTATTGGCCTCCGATCGTTTGAATAAAGACGTTATTCCTTTGAAGCCTATCTGTTAATACCCTTACAAATTCCAATGCTTCAGGCTCATCACCATGAACGCAAACAGTATCAGCCTTAACAGGTAAAATTGATCCGTCTATAGCAATCAGTTCCCCGTATTTAACCATCCGAATCACCCTGTATGCTGCTTCCATAGGATCCTTAATCATGGCATTAGGGTGTGATCTAGGTAACAATGTGCCGTCTGGCTGATACATTCTGTCAGCAAAAACTTCCTCTGCAACCTGTAAACCTCGTTTTCGTCCCGCTTTCACCAACTCACTTCCTGCGAGACCAAACAATATAAGGTTCGGATTAAAATCATATACACTTTCGGCGATTGCCTCTGCATGACCTTTAAATTTAGAAGCCATATTATATAAGGCACCGTGGGGTTTCACGTGATTTAGCCTTGTTCCATGAACATTAACGAAGGCTTCCAATGCTCCCATTTGGTAAAGCATAAGATGGTATATTTCCTTTAAAGAAAGTTTCATTTCTCGTCTCCCAAAACCTTGTAAATCAGGAAAACTAGGATGCGCACCGATTCCTACTCCGTTCCTTACTGCCAGATCCACCGTTTTTCCCATCACAACGGGATCACCTCCATGGAATCCGCATGCAATATTTGCTGAAGTGACATATTTCAATACTTTTTCGTCTTGTCCAATCGTAAAAGCTCCGAAACTTTCACCTAAATCACTATTTAAATCCACCTTATACATGGAAGCACCCCCCATCTACTGTTTCTACTAACGGCTTATATTTCCCTTCCCTAATCTCCTTTTTAATAACGTCATATGTTTCTCTGGTAATTGGGTTAAATTTTATATAATCGCCTGCTTGTAATAGAAAGGGGGGATTCGATTCTAGGTCAAACAACAATAATGGTGTTCTTCCAATAATCTGCCATCCTCCAGGTGTCTCTAAAGAGTATATACCCGTTTGTTCTCCGGCAATCCCAACTGAACCGGCAGCTACTCTTTCTCTTGGCTTATTTAACCGCGGTGTAGCTATTTCCCTTGACATTCCCCCTAAATAAGGAAAACCTGGTGCAAATCCAATCATATAGATCAAGTAGTTTCTCTTTGAGTGTATTTGAATTACCATTCCTCACTTAGTTTGTTTAGAGCTGCTACATACTGTAAATCAGGACCAAATTCACCACCATAACAAGTAGGAATATGAATAACTCTTGGAGGTGGTAACTGCTGATCTGCTAGAATCTGTTTTACAGATGATATTTTTTCTGTCAGTTCATCAAAGGAAATCATGGTAGGCTCATAATATAAAGTAACCGACCTATAAGTAGGTACTATCTCGGTCACACCTGGTATTTTAAATTTTTTCAGATAATAAAAGAAGCCACGAACTTCCTCGTTTGTCTCAGGAGAGATCTCATTATGGAATTGAATTTGTATAGCTTTATCACCCAATGGGACTATTCTCATTCGTTCACCACCTGTTCATCAAATTGTTTTACCACCCTGTTGATTTTTTCCAATGACCACAAAAGGGATGTCAATATAGGAGAGACCCATTATCGGAACAAAAGTACTAGATAAGCGAGGAGAGTTCCAATAAATCCATATATTAAAGCATATGGCATATTTTTTAACGTAATCCGGTATGGATTTTGTTTCGTGTTCATGGAAGTGATAGTAACGGTAACTCCATATGTACCTACTGTAGCAGTTGCTAACGCTCCTGTAATTAATACAATCCCAATACTCAATGGATCGATTATAGTGTATAAAGGAGTCACTACTTCTGCCAGAACACTAATGGTAGCAATGGGGTGTATTCCTATCATACTCATTAGTAAATAAGTAAATTGAATAAAAATCAATATAATGAGGGGGGAGTCTGCTGCTTGCAAAAATGGCTCCTGAATGATCCCTAAAACTGGTGTAGCATTCAAACTATTTGTAAAAAAGGCTAACGAACAAAATAAGACAACGAAATTCTGGAGGTGATTTGTCCTCATTTTCCATGTTTTCCATCCAATAGCTAAAAAGCTTTTCCACCGTTTCATCACAAACGCCCAGACGCAAGAAAAGGGAAAAATAGCTAGTGTTACGGATAAAATAAAATTTAACTGAAACAAGTGACTGAATAATATTACGAGACCTAAAAATAAAAATAGGGCTGTAAAAAGTTGAATGATGTTTATAAAGATTTGACGATTTGAAAAGGTTCGTGGGGGATGAGGGAAGACTGGATGATAGGAATGCTTCCCATAAACCTTCCTGCCCCACATTAAATCAATTAAGATCATCGTCAAAGAGAAGATCATGAGCCAAGGCATTAAAGCGAAATAACTTACCCCCGTTGCGTCCACACTTAAGGCAACCATAATTTCCATTGGACTCCAAACTAACGCTACGGCGAAAGCGCGTAGTGAAACTTGACTTATAAAAGAATTACGAAATTTCTTTTCATAACTAGCCAAATTCTCTTGTAATATTTGCTGGGAAAAGGTAAGACCAGGCAAATTAATAAAGGAAACTAGCGTATAGGTAGTTAATTTACTACGTACATAAAGGGTTCCCAAATTTTTGGCATTAGCTTTCATTAACTCATTGATTCTCCTGTCGTATCTACCAGAACGAACGACACTGTTCATCCACGGTAGCATGGACAAAAGAGCAATCAAACCTATGTTTCTAGTAAAATAAATGAGGGCATCTGAAATAGGAAGACCACTTATTGCAAAAAGAATTCCCCCTAGACTAACAAAAAATAAACCGAGTACTTTAAATAATCTGGAGGCAGCAATAAACGATACAAACAACACCGGGATTGTTAACAAGGCAATAACAAAGGTAAATCGATCATTCCCTAGAAATAAATTAATAATATAAATTACACATAGGAGAGAGTACATTAAATAAAGATGTCTTTTTAAAAAATAATACATATTCAGCTTCCTTTACTGTTTTAAACGGTCCTCTTTAGTTTAACTCAAAAATACAAAAAAGAAGCACCTTGTGGCACTTCTATCTAACTATTATACAGCATTACTAATTAGGTTTCTTATCTAAAACACCATGAAATTCATTAAAGCATTTAAATAATGGACGGTACTACATCCAATTCTGATTGGGAAAGGACAAATATGGCAACAGTCATTAGGAAAAACACCACAGCACATGCTTTCATCTTCACACCTAAATAAAGCAAATTGGTTAATAAAAAGCTAAGGAGAAAATAAACTACAAGGACGACATCGAATTGGAAAAATTGGGTAATATAAGGCCCTGCTTGTAATTCGATTATTCGAATCACTTCTTGCTGCAAAAATACGATGAAATAAATGACTGCAAATACAACACCGAAAACATATTCTTCCAAATTCCCTTTCCCCACCCCCTTCCCCTCCTCTACAAAATTCCTTTCGTTTACTCCATAATAACATATATTTCCTTTTTACCCTACGTAAATATTTGAATATTCGGTTTTTTATTACATTATTACAGTTCCTAGTCCTGAAACATTCCATGGCGTATTGAACTAATAAAAAGCAAAACAATGAATCCATAAAGTTACCCATTATAATGGATTTCTAATAGACACGCATTCCTACTTCCGAGAATAGAAATGTAGTAAGTCTTTGTAATTAAAGTATGAAGTTCCTTTATCCAACATAAGCTAACAAATGGAAAAACCAGCAGATAATTTGCTCCTAATTTTCAATGAAAGGAAAGATGTGGTGTAATTATATGAGAAACTTTCAGCTGATGAACTACTCTTTTGAAAATTTGCGAGAAAAAAATATGTCTTTCCAAGATGTTTTTAAACGTATTGTACAATTTATGAAACGGGACCCTAAGGGAAACTATCGGCTAATGTTTGGTACAGATAGTCAAGTCCACTCAACGTACACCCGTTTTGTTACAGGAATCGTCATACAGCAAGAAGGTAAAGGCGCATGGGCATGCATACGAAAAGTTACATTGCCAAGACAACTGAAAAATCTTCACGAAAAGATTTCCTACGAAACTTCATTAACAGAAGAAGTAGTAGCCATGTTCACAGAAGCTAGAAAGGAAGAGCTAATTAATATTGTTCTGCCTCACATTTATAAGGGGTCTTCATTTACAATAGAAGGTCATATTGATATTGGCTCACAAACAAGAAATAAAACGAAATTTCTTGTAAGAGAAATGACGTCTAGGATTGAATCCATGGGTTTAGAACCTAAAATAAAACCTAATGCTTTTGTAGCAAGTGCCTACGCTAATCGATACACGAAATAGTTTCTGATTTTGAATTTCAAATAATCTATCTTGGCAGAAGCAATCAGATTCTGCCTTTTTCTTTATGCAATAATAATTCCCCCAAGAACCTATCAGTTTTTCCCTTTATAAAAATATGGTATAGTGTAGTTGAATTTTTTACTATTGGAGTGATGGCATTTGTTTAAACTAGGTGAAAAGGTATTTGTTAATAAATCTGTTTCAGGTAATTATGCAGGTAAAGGTACAATTGAAGCTGTTTGTTCTACTCCTGAAGAATTAGGTCGTTTCTTCCAAGAGGACCATCCATATTTCTCTACATACTTATCGTGGATAATGAAGAATAAAAAGGTGTACGTTGTAAAAATAGAAAATATTGGACATGCTGGATTTTTATCTCAAGAATTATCGAAGGAACTAGTATAACTTTCCATATTACCATAGGTACTTACCAAACCTCGTCTGTGGAAGGAGGAGAGCGACAATGGAGACTGTATTTAAAAGAAGTATAAGAAAAAAGAAACTCCTTTACATAGTTGGTACAGCTGGTTTAGCCTATCTAGCCATTATTATTTTCTTTTATTTTCTGCAGGACAGCCTTACTTTTTATCCCCAGTCCATATCAGAAGACCGTTTAACTCACATTCGCCAATCCTATGAAAATGTAGAAGAAGTGAAACTGACAACAATGATGGGAGAAACATTCATGGTTGGCTAGTTCATGGAAAAGAAGGGGGTGAATCTCCAGCACCGCTACTCATTTATTTTGGCGGAAATGCCGAAGAGGTTTCCCATTTAATTGGAGAAATAAATAGAAATGTATCCTCCCATTCTGTTTTATTAATGAATTACCGTGGCTATGGTATAAGTGAAGGGAAACCAAGTGAAAAAGCAATGTTTCAGGATGCGTTAACCATATACGATAACATGGCCGTAAGAAGTGATATAAACAAAGAGAAAATAACTGTCATGGGTAGAAGCATGGGGACTGGAGTGGCTGTTTACTTAGCCAATGAACGTACAATTAATCGTGTAGTATTGGTCTCCCCGTATGACAGCCTTTTGAATGTGGCTCAGGGGAGGTACCCTTTTTTACCTGTAGCCCTACTTTTGAATCATCATTTTGATAATATTGGTCGTGCTTCAGAAATAACAAACCCAATGCTGACGATTATCGCAGGCGATGATCGGATTATTCCCCCTGATAATTCTAAAACTTTCGTAGAAACATGGAAAGGTCCAGCAACTAAACTATTCTACGAAGGTTATGGACATAACAATATTCAAAATCACCCTGATTACTGGAGGGAGATTGTGAAATTCATCAATGAAGATGGTGATTTTTAACAAAGACTACTAATAAGGGCTGTATTTAGGGAACTTCCTTGTTACAGCCCTTTAGCACAATTATTTTTTAATATCCAAAAGATAGGACTACCTAATTATTCACCAAGGTCTAATTGATTTAACAGATCTTTCAATACCTTCAGTTCCTGGTTAGACAAGGTAATTCCCTTCCCCATTTTCTCATAATTAGGTGCCCAATCCCTAATATCAAATTTAGGCTCCCTATTATTCCAACTAATTAGATTTAATTCCCTTTTCCATTCCTTGGAACCTTGAGAAACAACTCCCACGTGCTTTACTATTTCATATTTTATATCGGCCATAATTAGCAACTCCCTTATTTTTAAAATTTATTCATCAAGAAAAAATACTTTCGAAACTTCTACGTTAATCTAAAAACTTTAAATCCCGTGTCCAATAGTTGCCCTGGACGTTTCTTTTTCTCTAGTAATTCCCCAGCTTTTTCAATGCGTTTTCTACCAACATCACAAATTGTCCTAAAACCTTTTTTATAGGCAACAGATGTTTCATTTAATTTCTCTGGTAGTTGCACCATAATATATTTCCTGTTTGCCCCTTCTTCCACATTCAGTTCCATTACTGCATGGGCTGTTGTCCCTGATCCGGAGAAAAAATCTAATACAATCTCATTTTCACCAGCCTTTGAAATTTGAATACACCGCTTTATCAATTGCACAGGCTTTGGAAAATCAAAGATTTTTTCACCCAGTAAAGCTTTTACATCCATGGAAGCCTTTTTTATTTCCGTCTATATCATCCCACAAGGCTGAAGGGCGCTTTACCCTTCCATCTAAATAGTATTTCACATAAGGTTTCCATCGTTTCCCACTATCACGTTTCCAATAGATCACATTTTCCTTTTCTAATTGAGCATATTTTTCCTTAGAAAAAGCGCCATCTGCTTTCATAGCCCCCTGGTCCAACTGGAAAAACGATTTTGCCATCTGGATCCACAACGGGATAATACATACTAGGCCGGTCTTCTCGTTTATCTTCATTGCCTGTTTTTCTTAATTGTAAAATAGAAAAACGGCCATTTTCATCTTCATATTTAAATCTATCAGCATCCTTTTGTGATAATGGAATACCCCCAACGTCAAAAATAGTTGTTTTTCCATATACTAAAACATAATCAAAAGCGTTACCTAATCCTCCGCTGTCTTGTCCAGTAGAAGTCCCTGTGGCCCTAACAATATTACCTACAAAATTCTCTTCTCCGAATATTTCATCCATAATTAGTTTTAAATTGGCTAGTTCTCGATTATCAATGGACACAAAGATTACTCCATCTTCCTTTAATAGTCTCCTTGCCAAAACTAGACGAGGATACATAAAGTTTAACCAATCTGTATGGAATCTCCCTTTCCTACTGCTATCTATACGGTCCATAGCTTTTTTACTGTAATTTCCGTTAGTTAAGTGAAATTTATCATTATAAATAAGTGACTGTCCCGTATTATAAGGGGGATCAATATAAATAACTTTTATGGACTGAAAATAACTTTTCTGTAGCAGCTTCAAGGCATCGATATTATCACCTTCAATGTACATGTTGTTCGATACCTTTTCATTTACACTTAAATCGGTGTCTAAAGCTAATTTTCTAAAACTAGGTACCTCCACCATTTGTTCAGCTCTTCTTTTCCCAGGCCAGATAAGCTCATACCTCTCGTCTGCTGGCTCATTTTGTTTTTCTACCTCCTGCTCATCCTTCATGGTCAATCCCCCCTTTTCCGAACTACTTGTTATATGTTAGTTCGCCTTTTACATAGGAAATCCTCTTAAAATCTATCTCCCTTAATAATAGAAAAAAAAGTGACAAAGAGAATATGTTCCCCTCATCACGGAAGTTCAATAAGCTATATATTGCTTAATTCCTTTAATTGACTTGTCCCAACTACTATTTCCTTTAACTTTTTTCTACTAAAGTTAGTAACAATTCCACTTTTACTCCAATGATTACTACAACCGCTATAGTTAAGCAGTACACATTGGGGGTTCAGTCCAAAGCGGTATACTTTTAACCCGCCCGATATTAATTGTAGGACACAAGCTATACCTATAACGCCAACATTGCTAAAATCTTTTTCCATACTTTTTTGTAAGCTGGATTCGTGGGGAATGACAGTTACCTCGAAATCCATTTCTTTTCCTAAATGAACAATCTCGTTAACTTTACATGCAGAAGAACACCCTTGACAATGGAGTGAATTATATTCAGACTTTTTTGCCATACACTCGTGTATGGATTTATATCTCATACAAACAGGAAGAAATACTTGTTTGGTTTCCGATTGAAGAAAAGCTTTCCGAAACGTACAATTCATTATTTCCGCACCAAGCATATTTAGATGATATTCAATCCGTTGTCTTAGGCAGAAAAAGATATTTTCTTTCCAGCGATATTCCCCCTCATTCTCTTCCATAAAACGTTCCACATAGCGAGTGTACTTTCCTAATACTTTTTTGCTGTTCTTCTCAAAATTCAATGCTAATTCATATGTCTTAAAGAGAAATTCAGCAACTTCGTCTTTAGATTTGCTATGAAAAAAGGAATGCCATGTTTCAAAACGCTTAACTTCTTCATCAAATTCTCCTGTTGCCAACAAATAGTCCAATAGTTTCCGGAAGTTCTCTTTCGTAAACTCAAGTTCCAACTCTTTTTCCCTTCTGAGAAAAAGGGTTCCCATTACTCCCCTAAGTCTATCTACAGAGTATTTCCATTTCAAATCATTTTTACTTCGATTTAGCTTTACTAACGCTTGACCTGCCTGCTCATTCATGGCAAGGGCATGGTGAATATATACCTTCCAAAATACGCCGATCATTAATACTTCTAAATAATAATAATTTCTATCCAATTTTTCCTGATTGTCAAAGCTAATAAAATTTGATAACTCATTCCAATCTCTTTTGTTCATTTCCAATAAAAAATTAGCAGTAAACTCCTTCACATCGTTATAATAGCCATCTTCATCATCCAACAGATATGTAAGCCCTTTCATTTTATCTACTTCCCCCTTAAAGTTTGTAATAAAAATTACTCGTCTCTTCCTGTTGGTGTAATGTTCAATAAACGTCTTTTTCAGCTAATAATGGAAACTATTGCTCCTCCGCCTTTACCTAATAATTTAAAAGGAAGTTAGGTCCTCGTTGACTCACAGTTGAATATTTCTACAAATCTATTAATTTCCTCATCGTTAATACGAGAAGTATTTTCTGAAACTCCAGCCACTTTCTTAACAATTAACCTTTCCAAGAAATTCATCTTTGATACTAGGAATTCACCACCGAACATACCAATAGCAACTGCTTTTTCCCTTAAGTGTTCTGGAAAGGCATTATTCATTTGTTCAATGGCTTGATCCCCATCATGCATACAGCAAAGGAAAAAGCCTAATTTTTTTGTAATAAGATGATGGTTGTACTCATGAAGGAATATCTTTAATTTCTTTTGCAAATTACCAATATGAATAGATCCTCCAACGATAATAGTATCAAAATCAGCAACCATGATTTCCTTCTTTTCCTTTGAAACATCCAATAGAACTGATTCATCTGATAATTTTTCTTTAAGCAGATTTGCCACCTTTTCTGTAGTACCGTGGTTTGAGCAATAGACGATCAAAGTGGACATTCTTCTCCCTCCAATTCAAAGCAAAAATACAGCCACCCCACAAGTTAATGATTGAGCAAAGGATGGCAGTTTTCTATGTATTCGAGGTTATTATAAGATTAATCTATACGAAGGTAATGGGAAAATAATGGCGAATTTCTAACAATTTTTTAATAAGTATTTCAAACTCACTATAAAATCAGTTCCTTTTTGATATATTCCATCATGAAAACAGCTACATCTACACCAGTGCATTCATATATGGATTTAAAATGAGAATTAGAATTAATTTCACATAACAGTGGTTCATCATTGACACCAAAAAGTAAATCTACACCAGTAAAGTCTGCACCTACTAACTGCGAACATCGTATTGCCAGTTCCTTCTCCTTTTCAGTTGGTTTATAAGAACACATTTGTCCTCCTGCAGTTACATTGGCTCGGAAATCGGAGGCAGATTTCCTCATCATGGCCGCAACTACCTTATCCCCCACTACATTTAGACGAATATCTCTCCCATAACTGGATTGAATAAATTCCTGAAAAATATATTTTCTATTTCCTAACCCCTTTATTTTTTCCATTAATTCCGATTCATTTTGAACTAAATACACTTGCTCACCAAAGGAACCGTAAGCTTCCTTAATAACTATGGGAAAACCAAGTTCTTCCCCTATATATTTATAAGGAGAAAAATCCTCTACTTCCCTATAAACCATCGGTGCTATTATCGTCTTAGGCATAGGTATACCATGGTTGGCAAGTACTTGTATGGTTAAACTCTTATCATCACATATTTCAATTGTTCTAGCTGGGTTAAAAAGACGAACCCCTAACATTTCAAGATGCCTTCCTAACACAATATCCTTATCCCAAAATACAGCAAAATCCGGTAAATCCCTTTTGTATGCTCCCTTTAAGCAAGCATTGCCATATTCATATGTTACGATCAAGTCATTATTTTTTATAGGAATTAGTTCCAACCCTATTGAAGCACCTGCTTTTTCTAGCCAGGCAATTAACTCCAAGAATTTTTCTGATAAGAAATTTCCGTTATAAATGATCCATCCCTTTTTCATATCTCTTCTCCCCACGAATACGATAGTAAGTTTCATAACCTAAACTGATGCTGACGACTTTTGTTATTAAAGATAAAGTGTAAAACATCAAATGATTATTAATTTTTATAATCCTCAACTTTATTAACATTGTTTCAAGAATAAAAAAGAAAACTATGGTAGAAACGAATGATTTCCATTTTTTCATGTAAATACAGACGGTAAAAAATACAGCGCAAAAAGCGCTAAAGAAAGTTGACATAGCTACGTGACTTCGATATTTGTTATTAAAGATTCGAACCGTAAACAAACAAGTTTTAAAAATAGATACATGATAGAAGTTTAGTGTGGTGTAGCTAACAAACACAGATAAATATACTGTTAACCATTGAATTAATTTAGTTTCTTTGTTCACTAAAGCATGGTGCCATCCCTTTCCAATTATATAAAACAGTTGTACTCCGATGAAAGTAAAAGGTGTTTTCCACCAATATTGTTTGAAGAGGTTTAACTTTAAGAAAAGCAATTCTATACTAGTTAACACAGTTGCAAACGTAACCAACCACCGTAATGGCAAATTTTTCAAGGTGATGAATAACCCTGTAATAGGCACCACAAACATTTGTGAAGCATTAGAACCAAAAACATTATCAAAGTAGTTCTCTTTAAATACCTTCGGAAAATAACTATAGGCCCTAAAAACGATAAGTATAATAAACTCAAACAAGTAATTTAATCCAGTAAAAGCAAAAAACAAGGGTAGAATATACCGTTTTTGTCTTATGGGCGTATTCTTCCTTGTATATAGTAATAATATAATCGATAGTAAGTTTAAGATTATGTAAAGGCTGCGATTAATCATGGAATCACCTGCATCCTAATATTTGAGTGAAGAATACATTAACTAACCTTATTTTCTCCACTCAAAGGATGCCAATACATTATTAAATTCCTAAATGCGAAAAAAGAAGGTAATTATTTTACTACCCTCTTTCTCCTCATCTAGCTTTTATATGGACATTACTTTGTATCCTCTTTATTGAAACAGGATATAGTGGTAGGCTATGCCATGAATTACCATGACGCCACTGTACAGGAACATGGCAAAGGCAGCAACACTAAGTGTCAAAAGGAAGGTGAGATTTTATTTATGGATGACCTTGCAAGGAGAACAAGTGACAAAGAAAGAAAACTTTTTACTATGTAAAAATACATTGGATGGGAATCCCATAGATTTCTCATTAAGATATTTTTCTCTTCAAAGAAACCAAAATGAAGACCAATTCCTGTAAAAGTCATATCAAGAAAATTTAATAGGGCTAACGACCAAAGTATCCAAATGAAAATGTTTTTATAATTCATACTGCCTCCTTGAATTTTTAATTTTAATTTAATCTTTATTCTTAATTAAGAACAAATAACTCAAAAAAATTTATTATATCTGGTTACTATATAGTATGTAAAACATCTATACTCCAGTAAATTATGGTGACTATTGTGAATCTCTATTCACTTTGTTCTTAATAACGAAGTGTATTAATTTCAAAATACCATCTACTACTAAATTAGTCAATATAAACATATGGAGCGTAGTTAATGTCCTCCCCTTCCAATCATGTCATTTTTACTCGAAATAAAAAAAGCCTGATAATGACTAACACATATCAGACTATTTTTATTCATCTTTTCCATGTATTATGTTTTACAGACCAACCTTTACCTTTTGGTATTACTTTTTTTCGCAGTTTTTGCTTCTTTACTGTAAATTTCTCCTGCATGAGGATCATCAGGTGAATTCCCTAACGGGTTGACACTTTGTGCAGCAGGAATGTCTGGATTACCACTTCTATGCTTTCTTTGTTTACCCATCATTGCACCTCCTATTTAGTAGTAACCATAATCATTATTATTGGCTCGTTAGAAGATGGATTAAATTAACACAATTAATTAAAATAATAATTCATACACCTCGTTAAGTTCATTTGCACGTTTCAAATCCTGCTCTTGATTTGCATAGTCTATTTCTTCCTTAATTACTTCATTCAATACCTCAATTTCTTTTACTGTTAAAGTCTTAACAAAATCCTCTTCAGAATCAAATTTTTCTGTATTAATTCTTTTAAATAGACTACGGCAAACATCACTATCCTCTAAATAATTTGACATGATTCCCTTAAGTAACCTATAGATTTATCCATGTTATCACCTTTTTTCTGAGTTTCGCTTATCTTCATTTATTTATGAAGATATTATTCCTCAAAGAAGCTTTTTGGATTAGGAATTATAAAATTATCCCCTAAGTTTAAATCATCCATCGGGACATTCGTATAACGTGCTAATTCCTCCTCAATCTTTTTTTAAGTCATTAGAGATAACCGGGAAAAGTACTGAATCTTCCCTTGTAATGGAGATTTTATTTAAAAGCATTTCTCTTGTTTCCTTTAAAACATAAACATTCTCCAGTTTTTCAATATAAGAAAGCTCATCCATTACCCTTTCCCTCCAGCCCTTAATCACTAACAAAAGAAAGACACATAACCTTCAACAAGGTTGGTTATGTGTAATGAAACTATTACAATCCACCACAATTGGACGTTTTTTTTAATTACCTGTTCATTTACATAAGCATTTTCTCCTGGAACTGACGAAGTAGTTTGCAAACTAAATTCAGGATTACCAGGATGAATTGTTTTATGCTCAATTTCCATTATGTCTTTCTTCTCTATTTCCAGTTCTTTGGGTTGTTTTTCCTTATCCATCAGTCATTACCCCTTGGAACCTGGTCCGAACTTAGGTCTGTTGTGATTACTTCTTTTATATTCTTCTTCTACATCAGGGAGACTTTCCATCGGCGTTTGATTATTGGTTAAAGCAGCATCCCGCTGTCCTTTTCTTTTGCGCATCGTTCTTCCTCCTTTATAGTTAGTTTGTGAATTATGACAAAATATAAACAGGTAATAAATGTTGAAAAAGAGTATCGGCAGAATACCCCCGACACTCTTCTTGTAGTATGCTTAATTTAGTTTTCCTTTATAAGCTAACTTATCTATCTCACAGGAGTCATATGCCCCTGCAAGAATTTTCCTTACATCTTCTAACGTATCTGTTAGTTTTACATCCTCTCCCTTAGTCCCTGTATACTCTTCTGCTACATAAAAGGGCTGAGTTAAATAGGCTTCTAGTCTTTCTCCTCTTTGAAATGTTGCTCGTTCTACTTCTGGTAGTTTAGTCAAACCATTTAATTGAACGATGGATCGTAACTCCCTATATCTCCTCAACAATTTTTGTGCCTTTTGTTGAATAGTAAGATGGTGCTGATCTACATGGGCCCCTTCTAAAACAGAAGAAGTGGAATATATTGGGTTCACTGCTGGATACATTCTTCTGGCCCCTAAGTCTGCATCAAACTGCCACAATGTTTCTAAGGGACCATATGGCAAATCTTCGTCAACAGCTTCCCCCTTTAAGTCCACAAGAAAAGTAGTTACAGAATCTATGCCAATATCCTCCAGTTTCTGTTGTAAAGAATGGATATCACCAGTTAATACATGGGATCTGTCTGCTGCAAATGCAATGTTCTTCGTCTTTCCTTGAGATGCCATAATTTCATAAGCAACTTCTCTTGTTTCTGTTACATAGTCCACTTCATCTAAAATATCTGCAACTTCCGGATGTTCTCCTTCTGGACTCAACAAAACAGTTGAATAACCAGCTTTTCTTAAACGATGAAACATTTCTGCAAGGACAACTAACTGGCCCATTCCGTATCTGGCCACCAAACCAACCGTCCCTCCTTTTGCTAACGGAGCAAAAAGGTCCAATGTTTTAATACCCGTTTCAATCATATCTACCTTCTCCCCTCTAATAATTAAATCATCCAAACTGCATTCTGCAAGCGTAGCTAGAGCCACAATTGTCCTTACTTCTGATCGTCCAACAGGAATTTTTCCAGTACATAAATTAGATACAGTTGCTGGTCGTAATCCGACTGATTTGGCTGCAGTTGTAAGATTAGGGACTTTTCTTCTTAACAACGCAACATTTAAACGTAAATTATCCATATCTTCCAACCTCCTTAATTTATATAGTAAATTATTTTACTTTAAAACGCAATATAAAATTACTTTTCAAAGTAATTATTATTACAAAACAAATACACGATTGATAAACAACCGTGTATCACTTGTTTTGATGAATTTTAGTTTAAATAAAATAAAATGAGTATCCCACAATCTCAGAATCATTAAAACTTTATCACAATGGTGACGTGTTGATGAGATCTTCTCGAACTCGCTTTCCGCGGGCAACGCCTCAGCCTCCTCGGGAAAACCCACCCTGCGTAGTCTTCAGCAGTTGCTATTCCCGCAGGACTTTGAGAATCTTCCTCGAAATAGCCCACGCACGAAGAAAATGTGTGAGCATTTTCGAGGAGTCTCGTTCGCTTCGATCTCATCAACACTTCAATACTCAAATAACTACCTAATTCTGAGCAAAAGGGATACCCATATAAAATAATAAAATTTTATTTTATGGCTTGCTTTTGAAAAAAGAACAAGGCTGCCTCTGCTACCCCTTCACCCGTTAACCTAGTCCATACTTGTTTGTAAAAGTCCACCTGATCTTGATAAAACACGGTTAACTGCTCTAAGTCATCCCTTGTTTTCACTCGATCTGTCTTATAATCTACAATCTTCCACTTACCTTCTCGTTTATATGCCAGATCAATAACACCTTTAACGATTCGAGGTTCACTGTCTTCATCCGATGATTTTACCATTTGGTATAAATTATCCTCACTGTTGATTAATAAGGAAAAGGGCACCTCAGTAAGGACTTCCTCTGACTGTTCTAGTTCTTCCCAGATACTTGATTCTTTGAAGATGGAGATATATTGGAAAACCTCTTCTTCCCTACTAATTGGTTGATTATACTTTTGCAACGTATTGGATACGTAAGGAGATGTAACGGAGCCTTTCACTACCTGCTCTAATACATCATGTATGACACTTCCCCAATCCATTCCACCTCCAGATTCCCTTTCCATTGTTAATACTTGATAGTCTTTGTTTTCAGTGGGATTCCAGGTGTCATAGCTTTTTACTTTCACTGCTTCAATCCAATCATATAAGTTGCCTGTTACACCTTTATACTCTTGGAACGTAACAAAAGATTCCCCCTTTTTCCGTTCCTTGTATTCCATTTCAGGGATAGAAACACTTTCAATGGCATCCAGCCTCAAAATGTCAGACCATGGATTTTTGTTATTGTTTTTCAAACTAGAACTAATGATCATAGCTTTTTCTGCTCTCGTTGCAGCAACGTACCCAATTCGAAATTCTTCCTCAGTTAAGTACCGAAGTTCCTCTTGGCGGACAGTATCCCATTCTGGCGGAATAGCCAATACCTTAGTTTGTCTGCCTTTTTGAATTTTAAATAAAAAATATCCCTTTGAATGAATATCTTCTCTTTTTATGTGCATGGATAAAAAGTTTTCTGGGCTTACTTTTTTCATGGGGTGAGCCATAAATACAACAGGAGCTTCCAGTCCCTTCGCTTTATGAATATTCATTATCCTGACAGCATTAACGTCATCTTCTAAATTTACGACTACAGTTTTCTCAAAAATCAAATCGTTAATTAATTCATATATTCTCTTATATCCTACGCTTCCCGATTCTTCTTTGGCCCTAACGGCTGAAAGAATTTGCAATAGCGCTTTATATGCCCGTGTTCCGTGTTGCCTTACAATTAAAAGGGGATAAAATCCTACGTCCTCTAAAATCATTTCAATGGCTGTTCCAGGCGAATAGTTCCTTATCCATTTGTTGTATTTCTGCAGTTTCTTCCATGCTAATTGAAACTTTTCTATTACCACTTCATCCATATCAACCGGAGGATTAGCGTAGATGGAGAAATTTCCACCTGCTGCCTTCCATCGATACAATTCATCATCACTAATGCCAAAAAACAGCCCTCTCAACGCAGCTACTATGGCAACTTCATCAGTTAAATCAACAAAAACTTCAAGAAGTGCAGCTAACTCTTTAAATTCTTTCATTTCTCCAATCGTTACTTCGCCACTAACACTAACTGGAATACCTAAATCTTCTAAACAATCAGAGTAAACCGTTAATCCATCATTATATCTTGTGAGTACCATAAAATCCCTTGGTTGATAGCCGTTTTCCAATAAATAATAGATACACTTAGCAATATTCTTTCCGTCTTCAAGAACAACTTCATCTTTCTTTGAAAAATCAGAAGGTATAGCTAAACTTTTTATACCTGTAACTAGTTCAGGACAGTCTTCATGATAGGAATTAAGTGGACGATAAGCCGCCTGATATACCGTTTCTTTTTCAGGTAATTGCTCAATAAAAAGTTTATTTAACTCCGTTGTCACCTGACTGACTGTACGAAAATTCATGGTTAACTGTAGTACTTCTCCACCATGGGCAGTAATGAGTTGTTTCACTCGATTATAGGTGTCCATATCTGCTCTTCTAAATCGATAAATTGCCTGTTTTGGATCCCCTACAACAAACAAAGAACCAGGGTGAGGTTTACATTTTGTCCAGTTTTTTTCTTGATGATTTTCACTTGTTAAATAAAACATAATCTCTGCTTGAATAGGGTCTGTATCCTGAAACTCATCTACTAGTAAACAATGATATTTCCCCTGAAAATACTTTCTCACTTCTGGATTAGTTTTTAATAAATTTGCTGTGTTAAGAAGCAGATCTTGAAAATTTAATAAGGATCTTTCATTTTTCATCTGCTCATAATAACGGAAAGCATCCTTAAGAATGAAATAATAATTGGGTGACAATATTCCTTCCAAGCTTTAATGAGCGCTTTTATGGACCCATCCATTAAATCATTTATTTTTTCAAAATAATAGACAGCAACTTCTTTTGACTCCCAACGATTATAGGTTGGTTTTAAATCCTTATTGAAAAGCTCAAATATATCTATCCGATCTTTATCCGTTAACTCTCCTAAATACTTTAGCTTTTGAATGGCAATATTTAATGGTTTTTGTAGCTTGTCATAGCCCTTCTCCGGTTCTTTTACTGGCATGGACCGTTTGGCCTCATTAATAACGGAAACAAGGTTTCGAAAAGGAGATTCTAACTCAGGTTTGGGAACTATATCTGTAACCCATTCCACATCGGGATATTCTCTTATCTCTTTGAAACAATTAAATAAATCATCTACGGAAATACCAATCTTCTCTAAGTTAATCAGGAGTTCCTCTCTATCCTCCTGCACATGTTTAAGAAAAAGATGCCACGCCTCCTCCAATACATTTAAATCATCCTCTTCTTCTAATTCTGCAAAGTGTAAATCTAATTTTGCCTCAACAGGACGTTCCCTTAGGAGCTTAGCACAAAAGGAATGGACTGTACCTAAAAAGCATTGATCAATATTTTGCAACGCTTGAGCGAGACGCTCTCGCTTTATATGGTCCTCTTCCTGTTTCCAAACCTTCTCTAATTTAGATTGGAACCTCACTTTTAATTCATCAGCAGCTTTTCTTGTAAAGGTGATGGCAACAATTTGATCAACGGTAGCAGTACCTGTATGAATAATATTGATTATTCTTTCAACAAGACTTGTTGTTTTTCCTGAACCTGCCCCAGCTTCCACAAGAAAATTCGTCTTCAACTCTTCTACAATTTTATCCCGTTCAAGTTGATCAATTATTTTTTTTACTCATAAATCCTCACCCCTTTGAATTTCCTAATCCCCTCTGCATCATTGGACATTTGTTTCATCTGTAACACATTTTGATTATAATTGCTCCTTCTGCAAAGCTTCTTATAATCGCAAAACTTACAGTCGTTCTCATCGTCTGTCATAGTAAAATGACCATGTCTAATTATATCAATAAGTTTCTCTAAAATAGTTAAGCCAGTCTCCCTCAATCTCTCATCTTGTTTTCGTGTATACCTTTCCCCAAGTCCCTTGGCAGTCGGAAAATAGTAAGAACTCTCGTATACAGTCCCTTCATCCAAATGTAAATGTTGTTCAATAGCCAATGCATAAATGAAATGCTGAAGCTGACGGCCGCCTTTAAAAGGCTTCTTGTCATGATAGTTATACGTACTGCCAGTCTTATAATCAATGATATGATAATGGCCGTCCTTTGACTTATCTATTCTGTCAATTTTCCCCGCCACATTGATCGACTCTCCAGAGGGAAGGGTAATGGAGGCTGGTGCAATCCCTTCTAACCCAAAGGTATATTCAAAATCTTCTGGGTCATAATGCTCACAATAAATTTCTTCTTCCTTCAAAAAGATTTTACTACATAGCAAAATATCTCTCTCTTCCCGTTTCAACACCCGTTCACTAGGAGGAGGAATCAGTTCCTTTTGTTCTAAAATTAATTTATTTGCTATAGAAATGATTTTTTCTTCATGCTGTTGAACGTTAGGTTTTTCATTTCCCAATTCCTTATAAAACAGCTCAAAAATTTGGTGAAGAAGACTTCCCCGTTCAGCAGCACTCAACCAACTGTTTTCGTCATAAGTGATATCTTCGATAGGACGAATCTTCAGAATTTCCTGTAGGAAATAGGCGTAAGGACATTGGGCAAGCTTTTCTAACTTACCTGCAGACATGGTAATATCATTATTTATCCTTGGGTCCAATAGCTCGTTAACGGAAACATGCCCATCATAGGCTGTAAATTCTCCAGTTCCTCGCTGTACATCAGCCGCCATGCCGTAGATTAAGTTTTCATGGCTCTCTAAAAGCTGTTGATCCAGAACTATCGGTCCCTCTGCTACCAGCTGCCTGTTCCAAAAATCCTTTTTATCTATATTTACAGTTGCATCTTCGACATAGGGAGAAAACTTTAAGTCCTTAAAATCACTATATGGATTGTTCGTCTTCATTCGAAAGCATTGTAAAAATATATGAGCGGGACTTACGGCACGATTATTTAATACATCAAAATTACAGTAGCTGACAGTAAGTTCACCTTCAGTATTAGCAATGACCTGTAACATGTTATATAATCGTTCTCCCCCATCATCTTGTAACAACGGCAGTCCATTATTTAGTTTTGTCCGTTCCTCATCAAGGAGAAGGGGATCTTCTGTAATCCCTCCAGGAAATTTTTTGTTATCAAGTCCAATTATAAAAACATTTTTTCGATTTACATAAACACCTTTTTTATAAGAAGTTACATGTAAATGGCCTGGTTTTGGAAGCGATTGATTTACGATGATGGACAAAAGCAAATCATTTACTTTTCTAAACCCTTCATACTTATTTATCGTTTCATCACAGTAAGGTCTTAGTTTATCGATTTCCTCCAATATTACTGTTTTTGCATTTTCATCATGGGAAGAAAACCCTTTAAAATAGTTTCGTAAAAAAGTACTGTACTGCACTCATTAATTCTTTCGTATTTACCATTTCGCCCACATTTGGTAGCTTTTTGAAAATGCGGCTAAACCATTGATGTAACCAACTTAGTTGGTGCAGGCGGTTCACTAAGTATTCTTTATAATTATCATTGTCAGCTGTTGTTAATTTGTCTTTTATCCGACTCTGAGCAGCTTCTAATTGTGTAATATATCTTGACTTATTCCAACCGATTTGAGCGTCTCGAAGTAATTTAATTATGAGGAATTTGGAAGGCGCACCCTCCTCTAATTCGAGAACACCACCGTTAATCATTTCAATAAACGCCGTAACACTATATTCATCTCTCATCCACTCTAACAGGAACTTGACTAACTGACCTGTACGAGTATAAGTAATTGGTACTCCCTCGCCAAAGGAAATAGGTAATCCTGTTTTTTCAGCAATTTGGTACAGGGTCGTAACGTAAGGATGCCTAGTTGTATAATACAAAACACAATCATCTAATTTGCTTTTGTTTTCTTTCACTCTCTGCAAAACAGCTTTTACTTCTATCTCTTCCGTTGTTGCAGATAGCAAAGTAATATCTGATTTATTCTCCATTCTATTTTCTAAATCATATAGAAAGCTATATGGGGAAGGGCTTCCCCAAGAAATAGAACGAATTGTTGTTTTCTCAGGGATTGGTACTCCCAAAACTTTTCTTAAAGGAAGTTTGTATGTAAAAACAGGTAAAATTATTCGTAACAATTCATTTTCTAAGAAAGAAACGGAAAGATTAGACTGCAGAATAAAAACTACATTATCATTACGTTTTGCAACTTTCATGGCTTCACGCAACAGATCTGCTTCATCCATTAAATTTAATACTGCTAATGTATCCTCATACTTTTTTATTATTTGTCGCATATCCTTTCCTTTTTCCACCGATATAAAAGCTTCTTCCTGTAAATTACCATAGGTAAATCCACTTAAGCGAAAAAGTTTTACATTTTCATACATAGCACGGCTAAAGGATAGGGTTACTTCAAAATCAGTAAAATACTGAAATACACCCTCATCCTTTAGTTTTTTTAAGATGGAATAAAGAAGTTGTACACCAACAGTTTGCTCCAAATAATCAAAAGGCTTTTCTACATTTCTCTCTACTAATTCTCTCCCTAAATCACGAACTGTCTTTTTCTTTAAATTGATGGATTGGTTTCCTGCCCGAGTATAATTACTTATAATTTGTTCACCAATGGCATAAGAGTCCACAATTAAGATCTTTTCCTGAAAAGGAAAATTAGTACATAACTCTTTCAAGTATTCTAATGTATCCACTTTTAACCTCCTCTTAATTTCTTTATTGTGTATGGCAATTTCCCTATAATTGTCTCTTTGGTTAATATTCTCTTTATAATTTGGTAAATCCTGTTTTTAAATAATTTTTTAAAAAGATTCATGTTACAGGTTAATTGGCTAGTGATACAGAACCTCTACCATATAATTTCACCACCTCTTTATTGGTCTATTTTTTAGCAGTGAAAAAGTAAAAAGGTTGTCTTCCAAGGGATAATTACCCTTTAGACAACCTTTTCATATTACTAAGTACTCTTTTTTATTTAGTAATGAACATCTGTGTCCAATGATGCCCGTTGGCTTCGTAACCAACACCGATATGGGTGAAGTTCCCATTTAAAATATTTTGTCTATGACCTTCACTATTCATCCATGAATCCACTACTTGCTCTGGAGTAGGCTGTCCTTGGGCGATGTTTTCTGCTGCAGCCGTATATGAAATTCCAAAATCCCTTATCATGTCAAAAGGGGAACCATAAGTTGGACTCGTATGGGAAAAATAGTTGTTTTGCTGCATATCAGCTGATTTTTTCCTTGCTACATTACTTAATTCTGTATGTGCTTGTAAATCAGATAATCCATTATTTCTTCTTTGAACATTTGTTAGCTCAATAACTTGTTGTTCAAAGTCCGTATTTCCTTCCGCTTCTGTTGCCGCAGGCTGTTCCGTTTCCGGTTCAGTAGCTTTTTGTGCTTCTTCTGGAGGTGCACTTTGATCTTGTTCCGCATCAGCAGGAGGAGACTCAGCAGGTTGTTGTGTCTCTTCACTTGGTTCTTCCTTTGCTGGTGTTTTCTGTGGAAGACCTTTCTGCCCTCCCCCTTCCTGTACATGTACTTTATTGTGTTGTTGGTTAAAATCTATTTGATATTCAAATTTAGCTTCCTGAACCTGAATAGCCTTTGTATGAGGAAATTCATCGCTATTGAGTGTAGTACTCTCACTGGATATATTGCTGTATGGGCCGATATCTTCTTGATACATAGAATCATTTGATAAACCGTTGTAAGTATTCTCCATGTCAGCATCATTCGCACAAGCTCCACCGATTAATAGAAAAAACACTCCAAAAAGCTTAAACAAGTTTCTTTGCATTTTTATTAAACCTCCTTTGGATTATTTTCTCTTGATTAAGAAAAGATATTAATGGAAACTAATGAGAATTTATTCCACCGTTTTAAATATTTTTTAAGCGTTCATATAACTCACTTCGAGTTACAACAGGAATTTATGACCATTTTTTCAATTAACGAGTTTAATTTGATTTTAATGACGTATAGCTTATTAAACGGAAACGAAAGCAAAAAAATAACCGTTAATAAATAACGGCTTTATATAAACTATTTAACTGCCTTATATACCTAAGTGGTGGTATATTAAAATAAGCAATTTCATCTGTTACAGAAGCAAATTCTACCGTTAAATAATCCTTCAAATGCTCATCCTTTTGAAAAAATGTTTGGTAGGCTAAAAATTTACCTGAATTCTTAATTGCCCCGTTTGTCTTTTCGATAATTGTACGCCGCAACTGAGAATCCATCAGTGTAAAGGGGATACCGGAAATAATAAAATCCACTTCATCAATATTTAAATCCTTTAATATGTTGTCAATATTTTCAGCACTATCATGATAAAGCTTTAAGCGCTTGTCTTTTACATTCTCCTCCATATATTCCACAAATTTCTCATTTAACTCAATGGCAATGAAAATTGAATCGTCTGTCATGTTTTTTAAAATATAATTTGTAAACACTCCTGTCGCTGGACCATATTCAACTATTACCAATCGTTTACTAAAATCAATTGCACTACATAATTGTCGTACGGCACGATTAGAAGTGGGTGTTACAGAAGCAATATTTTTATCCTTAAATAAATTTTTTAAATATACAATTGTACTCATAAGCCAGACCGACACTCCTTTTTCTTAGTCTTTTCCTGTTTTTTGTGTAACGTAAACCTCTCTCCCTAATTTTCCCATTTAACAGCATCCATAACCAACAACTATTTTAGATTACATTCATTACGGATTCTTACTCATTGGGGGCTCTATAAAAAGGTTGTGTGTCTCAAGAAGGAGTACCTCCATTTGAGACACATTTGTGTAGGTATCTATTAGTCGTTATCATTTAAAAACTTATTAACTACATTTATATATTCTTTCTCTTCTTCTAAATAGGGCATATGGGCACTATTCTCAAACACATGAAATTTTCCCTTTGGCGCTAATTTACTGAAATAAGCGGTAGTTTCAGGTGTTGCCTCGTCATATCGTCCACATGTAAAAAGGCTTGGTACATCAAATTCCTTTAACCTACCTGTACAGTCAAATGCTTTCAAATTACCTGTAACATGAAACTCGGAAGGACCCCACATGGTTTGATATACTTTAGGATTTCGATAAGCTGCACCTTTGATTAAAATCTCGGGAATTGGATCCATTCTACATACGAACCGTTTGTTAAATTCAGCAGTTGCCTTCTTATACTCCAGGGAATCTGTGGTTCCCTCCTTTTCACATCTAGTGAGAATACTTTGTATTTCTTTAGGAAGTAGTTTGCGATTCTTTTCTTGGTCTTTTGCCCATAGAGGTGCACTTAAACAGGGACTTGAAAAAATAATAGAATTAATTCCTGTAGGGTTTAACAAATAAAAAGCAGCAGCTAATGTTGTCCCCCAAGAGTGTCCAAGAATATGTACTTTTTCTAGAGCTAATCTGTTTCTTATTTGAGCCAATTCTTCCACAAACCGATCTAAATTCCATAAGGATTGATCTTCCGGCCAGTCTGATTTGCCACATCCTAGTTGATCATAGAAAATTACTGAACGATCACTTGATAGTTCTTTTAGACCTTGCATTGAAAAGTGGGATGATCCAGGCCCACCATGCAAAAGAATAACTGGAGCTTTCTCGTTCCTATTATCGTATTTTTTTATACCAAACTTTTCCACCAGTTACATTTACATAACCTTCTGATATATTCATAAACTACCCTCCGCTTAAAAAAATGATCATTTCTATTCAATATATAGAAAAAGCCTGCCTACTGTGCAGACTTTTCAATGTTTCAACTAGTTACCTACTTTTTTTATCTTGTTCTATTTCTTTTTCTATTGCCACAATATTTTTTCCTGCCTTAGCCCCATTCATAATACTCTCACCCCTGAACTGACCGTTTTCATCAATAACCAAGGTTTTCATTTGTACTTTCCCTTCTAGCACTCCCGTTTCAAAAATATGAACCTTTTCCTCGACATTGACGCTTCCCTTTACTGTACCTGCAATAAATAAGTTACGTGCAGTTATGTGTTTTTCAACATGGCCATCTTTTCCAATCGTCACATCTCCAGAGCATTCTACTTTTCCTTGAACCTTCCCATCTATTCGAATACTAGACGAGATAGAGATGGATCCTTCAATGGTTGTTTCAGCACCAATGATCGTGGCGACTTCGCTCAACTTCTTTTCATTTTGTTTTGAAAACATTATATCACCAGTTAAACTGGCTACACCTCCTTGAATTTACTAATTAATTGTCACGTTTATGAAATGACATGTACATATATGGATCAACATGCTCTCCATTTCTCTTTATTTCATAATGAAGATGGACGCCTGTGCTTCGACCTGTTGTCCCCATTCTACCAATAATATCCCCTTTCTTGACACTATCTCCAACTTTTACATCAATTTTGTTTAAGTGGGCGTAAAGGGTTTCATATGTAGTGTCATGCTCTACCATTACTGTATTCCCATATCCTCCATTCCACCCTGCCATCGTTACTTTGCCATCTGCCGCAGCGTAAATGGGTGTGTTTAACGGAGCTGCAATGTCAATACCTGAGTGGAAGCGTGTCCACCTTGTAAATGGATCTCTTCGATTACCAAATTGCGAGGAAATTCTTCCTTCTGCAGGAACATAGGTCGGAATAGTACGCAATTCCTCTTCATACTCTTCAAAACGCTGGAGCAGTTCCTCAAAACTATCTAATAATGCAGGCAATTCTTCTTTCATATCAACTAAGTTGTTGGACATACTTCTACTTTCTTCCGTTACCGTACTTTCAGGGATAACAGCACCACCACTTCCATCGAAAGATACAGTTTCCAACTCCCCTGGCATATCAAGCTCCATTTCTGATAACCGAGCTTCAAATGCTTTAAATTCTTTGATGGTTTGTTGAACCGACTTTGTTTCATTTTCTAATACCAAATAGTCATTTTGGAGTTTGTTTATTTCTGCATATTGTTCTTCGATGACCAATTCTTTTTCAAGTAACAAGGCATTCAGTTTAGATTGATGGCCATTAAGTATATCTATTATGACGGTTAAAGTTATAATCGTAATTGGTAGTAGTAGCAAGACTGATAAACTGCTGATATACACCGACTTGGAAAGGGAAAATCGTTTCATTGGTTTATCAGGACTAGTTGAAACCATTACATTCCACCGAGTATAGTTATTTTTTCGTTTACGCAAATGCTAACTACCTCCTTTCATTATAATTGCAGAAAACGACACCAATACCTTTGATTCTATCAAAAAAATCAAATTTGAAAATACTTTTATGTCAAACGCAGTTAAATAGTTTAATCTACCTAGTAAGATTGATAGAATAAATACCAAATATTTCAATCCTAACTATTTCTTTGGATGAAACTTACCCATTAACACATGACTCCAAGTATATTATGATAGTATATAGTAGTTTAAAGACCATTAGAAACTTTGCTCTGGAGAGAAAGGTAAGGGTATTACAATGGAAAGTAATTTACACGAACATTTTAAAAAGCAAGCGCTGTATTGGCTGAAAGATAAAATGGTAGACTTATGTGCAAATGAAGTGAAACTTTTTCCTTCAAGAAAAAAGTTAATTGCCGACTCAATGGGGATAAATCTTAAGAGAAAAGAAGCCCGTATTATTGAAGTAAAGGTCTCAAAAAATGACTTTAAAAGGGATAAAGTTTTAGAAGCTCCATACGGCTACCATGCAATTGCTGACTATGCCTATATTATGACACCTGTTGGTCTCTTAAGTAATGATGAACTTCCAGATGGTTACGGTTTACTGGAAATAGACGATTTTGATAAAATAACCGTAAAAAAAAATCCAGTTAGAAACAAAAAGCCGATCTTAACATTAGACAGTTTAGTTAAAAGGACTGCTCGAGCTGCCACAAATGCCGTATTATTTAAAGAACTTTCAAAAGAAACCAAAGATCACACAAAAGGGAGCTTCACAAGAGGTGCAAAAATTCATTTAGTAAATGCCACATGTCCCAGTTGTAAAAAAAGACATAAGTACTTGATTAAGACAGACCAATTACAAGTACTCTGTAAAGCTAGAGGTTGTAAAAAGTTTATTCCACTAAATCGTGCTCGAGTTCACCTTGTAACTTCGTACAATAAAACATTTATTAACCAGATGCAGAAGCTGATGGAGGACGAGTAGATTTCTCCTCCGTAAGCTTCACAAACATTTTATTTTAAAAAATTTGTAATTGACATCATTAGGAAGACAAATTTATAATAAAATTAGAAATATTCAAACAAACCTACACTTTAGCATCATGCTCTAAAAGGGCAAGGTGAAAAAGCTATTTCCTACATACGTTTTATTCAGCAGTACTATACGGAAGATCTTCAAATAACATGGGTCGTGTTCGTTGAAGATAAGCCATCAATAGACTTCATTTTTAAGCTTTTATATTTTAAAGCTTTTATTTGGAAATCTATTGTTTTTTTATGTCCTTTTTTAGTCTAGCTCGTTAAGTATCATGTTCGAGCTATTCTCATAAATCATTTAAAGGAAAAGGAGTGAGGAACAATTATGACTGAAAAACGAGCAATTACAGTTGCAAAAGGTGATGGAATTGGTCCAGAAATTATGGAAGCTACATTGAAGGTATTGGAGCATGCAGGCGCCCAAATTGAGCCGGAATTTATTGATATTGGGGAAAAAGTGTATTTAAACGGCTATTCAGCGGGAATTACTGATGATGCTTGGGAATCACTACGGCGTACGAAGGTATTTCTTAAAGCTCCAATCACTACCCCTCAAGGAGGCGGTTTTAAAAGCTTAAATGTAACTGTCCGTAAATCACTTGGCTTATATGCAAATGTTAGACCTTGTATTTCCTTTGACCCGATTGTGAAAACAAAGCACCCGAATATGGACATTGTTATCGTTCGTGAAAACGAAGAAGATCTGTATGCCGGTATCGAGCATCAGCAAACTCCTGAAGTCGTTCAATGTTTGAAGCTCATTACGAAGCCTGGAACTGAAAAAATCGTTCGTTATGCCTTTGAATATGCTCGTAAAAATAACCGTAAAAAAGTCACTTGTTTTACAAAAGACAATATTATGAAGCTTACGGATGGTCTTTTCCATAAAGTTTTTGACGAGATAGCAATAGAGTATCCTGAAATTGAAGCAGAGCATTGGATCATCGATATTGGTATGGCAAAAATGGCTGATACACCAGAAAACTTTGATGTCATTGTCATGCCTAACCTATACGGTGATATTGCTTCTGACGTTGCCGCGCAAATTGCCGGAAGTGTTGGTTTAGCCGGATCTGCTAATATTGGTGACGGTTGTGCCATGTTTGAAGCCATCCACGGTAGTGCTCCTAGACGAGCTGAACAAAACTTGGCAAACCCTTCAGGACTATTACAAGGGGCAATTATGATGCTTGTCCACATTGGCCAGCCAGAAGTTGCTACAAACATTCATAATGCTTGGTTAAAAACATTAGAAGACGGTATTCACACCTATGACATCGCTAAAGGTGGGCCTTCTGTTGGCACATCAGAATTTGCCAATGCGATCATTGAGCGTTTAGGTCAAAAGCCAACTAAGTGGGAGCCTGTCAGTTATGAAGTTCAAGAACAAGGATCTGAAGAAGTAGCTGCTTCTGCTGAACCTGCCCTTCCATTACTTCCTAAGGACCGCAAAACCGAGGTTGTTCGTGAACTTGACGGTGTAGATGTATTCCTATTTAATAATGAACTGACAGCTAATGAGTTAGGGGAAAAACTAGAAGCAGTTGCTGGTCCAGAATTTAAACTTGTAATTATTACGAACCGTGGTGTTAAAGTATATCCAAATGGACTTCCAGAAACATTTACTACAGACCATTGGCGTTGCCGTTTCTATCCTTCAAGTGAGAGTGATGCAGTAACGAATGTAGAAATAGCCAGCCTATTAAACCGTGTTTCTGAAACTCAACTAGATTGGATTAAAGTGGAGAACTTATACAAATTTGATGGTGAACTTGGTTATTCATTAGGACAAGGCCAATAATTCGAAGTAATTTAATAATGGAGGAGCTCCTCTAGTTTTGGGGGCTTCTTTTCTTTCTGATGAGAATGAAAGCATAACATTTTTTCTAATGTATATGAAATGGATTAGTATTCGGTCAAGGGCAAAGATGTTCAAAATTAATAAAATTAATGTTTACCCGAGAAAAATTGGCGATGTTTCTTGCTAATTATAAATTACTCCGAAGACAATGGGATCATACTCAGCCATTGGAACATTTGGGCAACAAAAAGTGGATTGAAATTTGGCCGTTTTAAAAGCCTTTCTCATTTTACTATCCGTTTTGAAGTGTTTACTATCCGTTAAGTGGGATTTACTATCCGTCATTGACCATTTACTAGCCATTGACACAATTTAGCCACATATCAATATCAACTAATGAACACTCATTTTTGTAAAAACACAAAAAAAGACACTCTCCATCGAAAATGTCTTTTTTATTTGCCCAGCAACGTCCTACTCTCACAGGGGGAAACCCCCAACTACCATCGGCGCTGGAAAGCTTAACTACCGTGTTCGGCATGGGAACGGGTGTGACCTTTCCGCCATCGTCACTGGACTATTGAGTTT
>JAJOJL010000026.1 GCA_021208645.1 Bacillus sp. (in: firmicutes)
GTGGGTGAATGAATTTAGGTAACGAATACGAGCGATTCCTTCCCAAAAAGAGTTGGAGGACGAGTTTTAGGTAACGAAAAGGAGTTATTCGTGCCCTAAATACAATGGTCACCCCCTCTCCCTACTAACAAAAGTCATACCACAAAGACTGGTCACAAAATATTCACAAAGAAATTACCACAAATCCATAAAACCTACTAGCTTTATTTTCCAATCCAGTATATACTACATTATATCAGTAATGCACTATGGTACTAACTGAGTGTGCTACACAAATCCTAATTTCAACTAAGCAATGACATACAAAACAAAATCAGAAAGCAAATCACGGTTAATATCAGGAAACCAAAGAGGAGGTGCGACACCGGTGAAGCTCAATCCAGATGAGACGAAGCCCATCTACTTGCAAATCGCTGAATGGCTGGAAAATGAAATCATTAGTGGAAACATCAAGAGTGACGAGAAAATTTACTCCCAGTATCAGCTAGCAGACATTTTCAATATCAACCCAGCAACGGCTGCGAAGGGCTTAAATGTTTTGGCAGATGAAAAGATTTTATACAAGAAACGGGGGCTCGGCATGTTTGTAATGGAGAACGGAAAACAATTGATTCTTGAAAAGCGGAGAAATCAAACGATGCGAAAGATGGTTATGGACCTGGTCAGAGAGGCAGAACGGCTCCAGGTGTCTGAAGAAGAACTGATCCATCTCATCAAATCCATGGGACCTAACCAAAGGGGGGAAACACAATGAATGTCATTGAATGCAACAACCTGAGTAAATCCTATGGCTCCATAAAAGCCGTTAGTAATCTTTCTTTTACCATTAAAGAAAATACAATTACCGGCCTAATTGGACGAAATGGGGCGGGGAAAACAACCCTCCTAAAAACGCTCGCAGGCTATTTTCATAAATCAACAGGGGAAGTCACTGTATTTGGAGAGGACCCATTTAATAGTCTAAAAGTCTCCTCCAACATGATATTTGTTGATGATAAAATGACGTACCCATCTGCTTTGAAGCTTCCACAAATTTTAGAAGTTGCATCCACCTTTTACGAAAACTGGGATCAGGAACTGGCTCAAGGACTATTTGACTATTTTTCTTTGAATCCGAAGCAGTCCCATCAAAACCTTTCAAAGGGGATGAAAAGTACCTTCAATTTGATTGTCGCTCTCGCTTCCCGCTGTCCATTAACGATTCTCGATGAACCGACGACAGGAATGGATTCTGCGGTGCGCAAAGATTTTTACCGAGCTATCTTGAAAGACTATCTCCAGCACCCGAGGACGATCCTTTTATCGAGTCATCTTCTTAATGAAATAGATGATATTTTAGAAGACGTACTGCTCATGAGAGACGGGGAAAAACGGCTGCATCTTTCTGTGGAAGAGTTAAAGGAATATGCCATTGGACTTAAGGGTAACCGAGAAAAACTGGAGAAATGGACGAATGGAAAAGATGTTTTTTTTGAGGATTCCATTGGCACACAAGATGCTTATTACGTTGTGAAAAATGATTATGGCCCTGCTGCAATTGAGGAATTGAAAGCATCAGGTATTGAAACGAGCCGAGTGGCAACAGATGATCTATGCGTCTATTTAACGGCGAAAACAAAGGGGGGGAATTGACCATGTCTTTAAGCGAAACTAGTGTGATTCAAGTAGCGAAAAAATTGTTTGATTACAAGTTGAAAGCGTATGTTGGCTTGTTTTTTAGCTTAGTGGTAGTTCAGGTCTTTGCCCTCTTGTTTTCCATGAATGGTGTCATGCAGTCAGGGTTTGGGTCAGGAGCCCTCTTTGTAAATACAAGCACGTATTCAGGGGATGTGGTGATTACCTTTACGATGCTGTGGGCGTTTATTGCAGCTATCACGTTGACGACGAAGGATCTTAGAAATAATGATTTCATGTTTGTGTCCAACCGCACGAGCACAAGCTTAGCCAACATTGTGTTTTTTCTACTCCTGAGTATTGTAGGTGCCATGACAGCTACATTAGGAAGTGTATTGGTGCGGGTGGTGGTTTACTTCACCCATCGTACTCAGTACGTAACGGAACAATATTTTTTCTTGCCTCCAAATGAACTGCTCCTCACGATGTACGTAACAGCATTTTATTTGCTTCTGCTATGTGCTCTCGGGTATTTGGCAGGGATGCTCGTGCAGGTGAATAAAATTTTCATTGTCCTCTTACCATCTGTTGTGGTCGGCTATTTAATGTTGGAGCAAGGGCGACAGGAAGTCTCCATTTGATTGAATTTTATGGTGGGGAGACATCCCTTATCCTATTTACTGTTAAATCTGTCATCACTGTTGTAGTGATCTATGCCGGTGTTATCTTATTATCTAATCGATTGGAGGTCAGAAAATAATGGTTTTTATCACCTTACTGCCTCTGTTAATTTTACTTGTGTTTGTTAGTTTGTTTCTCCTTAAGCGTATTACCCATGGCACCGTATTAAAGCTCGTCTTTGGTGTTTATTGCTTAGTGTTAATCGGAGCTTTACTGGTTTACTACTTTATTCCTGAAGAAAATTTATTGGTTGTTGAAGAAGGTCGAGGTCAATATAGCGAGGAAGATGAGGCCTTTTCAATGGCTTTTCACGATGCGGCTATAGACGGTACACTTGGAGAATTAGATGGGGTGTATCTACAAAAACAATGGAGTTTTGATGTGACTACAGATCAATTGAAATTTGTCCAGGGCTACAGTCATGTTTGGACGGTCGTGGATAAAAAAGAGGAAGCTGATGGGGAAGTAGAGGCTTTTCTATACACGACAGCTCACGAATTTCAGGGAATTGACTTTACTGAAAAACTAGTACCGGTTGAGCTTCAATTGGAAAATCATTTACTGACTATTGAGGAACCAGATGTGGATCAAACGAGAATCCGAGTTGCCGGTTTTAAACGGGAGTTTGTTATCTGGCCTTTTCTGGAATATGGTAAAAATCCTTGGGGGCAGTTTAACCATGTGTATATGAGTGGAAATCAAGTCCTTTATCTTCAAATTCCAAGCAATGTAGAGCTATCTAGTGATCAGCATGTAACGTTTACAGATGAAGTGTATGATTAAATAATATAATTGAATTTTATATTGGAGAAAAACTGGATGTGCAAGCAAAACTGCACATTCTTTTTTGTGGGGAAAATCAGGGTATATGTTAACGAATGGAGGTGCATTCATTGAAATAGGAAGAGAAATTCGAATGTATTTTAACGAAAGCGGGTGCATTCATTAAAATAGAAGGAGAAATTCCGGTGTATTTTAACGAAAGCCGGTGCATTCGTTAAAATAGAAGGCTCTTTTCGTAAAGATTGTTGCTAATAGCGTATTAATGGGATTAATTTACTATTTTATGGTATCATTAGATAAAGAGTTCTTAGGATGCTTACGGTGAGTGTTCTTTCATAAGGAGGTGGACTGATGGGTGACATTTTTATACTATTTATTGATTTATTTAGAAACGTAAAAGAGTTTTTCTTCAATGAGGATGGAACACTTGATAAAGCAAAAGTTATTATAGGTTCACTATTAACTATAATTTCTTTAGGAGCAATTACCTTTGGGATATTTCAGCTATTTAGCTGAATTTTCTCTAACGGTAAAGCGTTAGTTGAAGAACAAGTACAGCCGCTTCCTCTTGGGAGTGGCTGATTTTATATCTCACGCAAATATTGAACAGTAATCAAATTGGACTTCTGACACGCACCTAAAAGCATTTGGTTTACTCGTTCCTTGGTCGCCATTTTCTTACTCTGTTGAAGGAAATTGAACCAGTAAAGGTAGTTATCTAAATACTTGGTTGCCACACCTTGGAACCGTTGCATCCAGTCCTTCAATCGCTTATGGTAGCTGTTTACGTGCTGAAGATGGTATATGCCTTTTTTGACATATCCCTCTTTGCTTAGGTTAATTGTTTCGTGCTTTAGTTCCTTGATAAGTGCGAATTTCTTGTAGTTTGTAGCTGTATCTGTACATAACAAAGAAGAGGGGTCAATATAATCCCCAATAACGGCATCAATTTCTTCTGCCCTAACACGACCAGTACCAGCCTTTTGAGCAATAACTTGTCCATTACGGTCTTGTGCCACCACGACAGCGATTTTAAGGTTACTAATACCTCTCTTCTTGTCTCTACCTCCACGTTTCTTTGGCTTTCTATCGACCACTTCACGCCCTTTTAAAGACTCCTTAAAGAAAGTCTCGTCGCTTTCAACGATACCTTTTAACGTTTGAAATCCTAATGAACGAAGGGCGAAAAGCACCTTGTGCCGCCAGTAGAATGCAGTAGATAAGTGGATGTTCAGTTTTTCAGCAATCTTCGGTAAGGTATATCCTTCAACCATTAACTGAAAAAAGGGAGACCACTTACCAATGTAACGAGTTCCCGAAATAGGAGTATTTGTTAGGTCGTTGAAAGACTTGCCGCAATCACGACAAAGATACCTTTGTCTGTTTCTGTATGTACCGTTTCGTTTTACCTTTACACTACCACAATGAAGACAACCTAACCCTTCATTAAAGCGTGTTTCTCTAATAGATGTAAACGCATCTTTCATATCTTCGTCCGCATTAGAGAAAAATTCTTCTTTTATAAGGTCAAACAGTTTCTGTTGCTCGTGTTTTGGCAAATCCGAGAAATCGGCATAAACGTCTTTCCACATCACAAAACCCCTCCTATGGCAGTATTTTAGCATCTTCTAAGAGTTTGGTCAAAATAGCAACAATCAATACGAAAACAGCCAAATAGAAAGATTAACTCACCTGTATTTCAACACAAGCACCCTTATTCAACAAAGTCCCAAGCAAACCCCTGTTTTACTTCAACGAAACTAGGGAAAATGTTAAAGAATAAACTATAATCCAGCGCTACTCATTCGTAAGCAAGTGGATTCATTCAGGTATATGGCTCGAACTTCAGCCCCAACAACCTTATTGAGCAGATCCTACATGTTTTACCATATATAGAAGAAAATAAAAGGTGAACAAGCATTTCTTCTTACTTGTTCACCTTTACGTATATGATTGTTTGGATATTGCGAATTTCACCTAATCTGTGCTATTATAAAATGTATTTTAATATAAATTGGTATTAAAGTTAAATTATCCCAATATATAGTTTACCAAATACTGGTTGCAAATGTCAAACTTTTTTTCAAGGGAGTGGAAGGTGTGACGAAACAAACGAAGGAAAGGCAGCAAGAGCAAAATTATGTGCGTTTTGTTGTCAATGAAATAAACAGACGGATCAACGCAATCGCAGAAAATGTGGGCTCCTTAAAAGAAGGGGTCATTCAGATAAGAAAGACGTTTTGGGAGGATGTCACCGTTAACCTAGACGATGCCCACGAGGTGGGGGAAACCTTTACGAGCATCAAACAACAGGCGGAAATGCTTTCGGAACGGGAGCGGACCCATCAACATTTTCACAAACAGCTGAAAAACCTGGAACGTCTCAAGGACACACCTTTTTTCGGGCGAATCGACTTTCTCGAGACAGGCGAAAACGAAGGGGAGAAAGTTTATATTGGCACGGCTTCTTTGATGGACGAAAAAGACGAAGAGTTTCTCGTCTATGATTGGCGCGCACCGATTTCTAGCCTGTACTACAATTACTCTCCAGGACCTGCTCAATATGAGGTGCCATCTGAAGTAATTGAAGGGGAAGTCCAACTGAAGCGGCAATATATTATTAAGAACGGCCAACTGAAAAGCATGTTTGATACGGGTGTGACCATTGGTGATGAACTGTTGCAGGAGGTGCTCAGCAACACGGCCAACACGCAAATGAAAAGCATCGTTGCCACCATTCAAAAGGAGCAAAACCAGATTATCCGCAATGAAAAAAGCAAATACCTCCTCGTCCAAGGGGTCGCAGGCAGTGGCAAGACGTCGGCTGCCCTCCAACGGGTTGCCTATTTGCTGTACCGTTACCGGGGAAAAATTGATTCCGATAATATTATGCTTTTTTCCCCGAATTATTTGTTTAATAGCTATGTGGCAACGGTTCTCCCTGAACTAGGGGAAGAGAACATGAAACAGTCCACCTATCAAGAATATTTGCAGTACAGGCTGGAAAAACAATTTGAGCTGGATGATCCCTTTTCCCAGTTGGAGTATGTGTATACGGCTAAAGGCGAGCCCGATTACGAGGCGAGGATGAAGGCCATTGCCTACAAAGCAAGCCTCGACTACAAAAAACTTATTGACCAATATGTTAACCATCTGTCTGAAGGTGGCCTCCAGTTCAAGGACCTTCTCTCCCGGGGAGAGCTAGTGTTTTCGGTAGACGAAATTCACGACTATTTCTACGAGCTAGATAAGGGGATCCCGATTCCTAACAGGATTCATTTAACGGCAGAATGGTTGTTGAAACGATTAGCTGCCATTGAGCAGGAAGAACGAACAAAGGATTGGGTGTTGGAAGAAAGTGAACTTCTGGATAAGGAAGACTTTCTGGAATCCTTCCGAGCGGTTCAGGAAGACAATGATGCAGAAGATTCCTTTGATGACTTCGAGAAAGAGCAGGATTTGTTGGCGAAAAAAGTAGTGAGGCGCCGCTTTCAACCGGTGAGAAAACGAATCAAGCGGCTGAAGTTTTTAGACGTGAAAGGGCTGTATAGGAATTTGTTTGCTTCCTCCATTGGTGAGGAGTTGACAGAAAATCCCGTGGAGGCCTGGGGTGCCATGGCAGACTTAACTGTGACTGCCCTTGAGAATAATCAGATGTTGTATGAAGATGCCACCCCTTATTTGTATTTAACGGACCAATTGGAGGGGAGGAAAACCAATACCCTCATCCGTCATTTGTTTTTAGACGAAGCGCAAGATTATTCGCCTTTCCAGCTTGCGTTTTTACAGCAACTATTTCCTAATAGCAAAATGACCATTCTTGGAGATTTGAATCAAGGCATCTATGCCCACAGTAGGGAAACGCCCACTTTGTTGGCAGAAAACCTCTATGATCCAACGGAAACGGAAGTCCTTCAACTGAAGAAGAGCTACCGATCAACGAAGGAGATTGTTCAATTCACTAAGGAGTTTATTGAAGGTGGAGAACTTATTGAGCCCTTTAATCGACAAGGAGATTTGCCAGTTGTAACTGTTGTGGACGAGGAAGATGTTTTACAGGAGAGAGTTATTCAGGTAGTAAAAGAGATGGTTTCTCGTGGTCGAGAGACAGTTGCCATCTTGTGTAAAACGGAAGAAGAAGCAAGAAACGTTTTTACAGCAATGAAAGAACGATTGGATGTACATTTAATGACGAAGGACAGTTATACCTTTAAAAAAGGAATTTTGGTAATGCCTGCCTATGTGGCAAAGGGCATTGAGTTTGATGGTGTTGCTGTTTATAATGCATCTGCTGAGTTATATGGTGGCGAGGAGGATCGGAATCTTTTTTATACGGCTTGCACAAGGGCCATGCATGAATTACATGTGTTTTCCTTAGGGGCTGTATGTCCATTTATTAGGGACGCTTCCAAAGATACGTTTGAACTTCGAGATGTGGCCGATACTAAGTCTTAAGAGACAAGAATTCCCTCGAATGATTCGGGGCCAAACGCTCACCCTATACACATAGGGAGGGGGTGTTTTCTAATGGCTGTAGACGTATTATGTGAAGTAAACAACTGTAAATATTGGGAAAGAGGAAATAAATGTGCCGCTGATGCCATTTATGTAGTTAGTCACACGGGAAAACAAGCATCAAAGCAAGAGGAGACTGACTGTAAAACATTCGACCCTGGAGTGTAGTCTAAAGCTATTAGAATAGAGCAGCGATTCGCTGCTCTTTTTGTGGTTTTCACGAACTTTATAAAACATGCCAAAAGGCTTATTTTTGCCCTATCCTTTTTACGTTTTGCCAACTCTTCGCATAGGTTAATAATGAAGAGCAATTAGAGAGATCGACAATCAGGAAGGGGCTAGAAGATATGGAGTTTCAAACTTTGCCTAATTTAGAAGATGTGCGGAACCAATTAACAACACATCCCTCCAGAAATTATGGCAGCCATCGTATAGAAGCAATCTCGTATATTACTGTTCACCATAGTGCAACTTCCAGTGGGAATGCTCAGTCTTTCGCTAATTATCATGTGAACTACAACAATTGGCCTGGGATAGGGTATCATTTTGTTATTTTACGGGACGGTACGATCCAATGGAGCAACAGCCTGACTACCACAAGTTATCATACAGGAGGAAGAAACACTGGGAATATAGGGATTTGCCTTGTAGGAGATGGGCAATTCACAGATGTACAGATAGAAAGATTAATTACGTTAATTCAACATTTGAAAATGGATTTATCTGTACCTGTTAGAAGGGTCCTTGGTCACAATGAACATCCAGATCAATCTACAGCTTGTCCGAGCTTGGATATGGATTCTATTAGGAGTCAAGTGGAAGCAGGGAATGGTGAAACTGGAACAGGTGATGAAACTGAGGAGGGGGACGAAGATATGCCAGTAAATTTACCTAGCAGAACGTTAAGAAGGGGAGATCATGGAGAAGAAGTAAGGAGGCTTCAGGAAGCATTGATGGATGCAGGCCTCAGGTTAAACTACGGTGCTGATGGTATCTTTGGCCGTGAAACGGAGCAGGCGGTCCTCCGCTTTCAACGGGAGCATGGTTTAACGGTAGACGGCATTGCAGGGCCTGAAACGTATCAACGCTTGCGTGAAGTGTTAACGGATAAATCCGATACTCTGCACCGGGTGCAAATTGGGGCATTTACGGACCGTGACAATGCGGAAGAACTTGCAGCAGAGTTGCGGGAGTTAGGCTATGATGTTTATATAACAAGTCAATAATTACTTTGATAATTAAATTTTTTGAAAAGGATCTGTGAGTGGATATTGTTGATTTTTGTTTATACGTTGATTTTGCGAAAGGAGCGAGACTCCTGCGGGAAAAGCAACAGCTGAAGACCCCGCAGGGACGAGGAGGCTGAAGCGTTGCCCGCGGAAAGCGAGCTCCTGTAGCATAAATCAACAACAAAGACTAACAGAGTCTTTAAAAAAAGGTATCTTGACCAGTTCAATGGTTGGATGCCTTTTTCCCGTTGTTGAAAGGCAACAACAGATCTTCTATAGCCAGAAGTGTGCCATGGCAACGACTCCTTTTTGATAGGCTTTTTGGGCTACAAGCGCAATCCCCTTTAACAAATCTTCACCCAAAAAACCTCCCACATCCATCCAACTTTCCTGCAAATTTATAACTCCAACCTCAACTACATATACTAATAAAGACCTCTGACAGGATTTTTTTACCTAAAAACCTTTATTATCATGAAAAAAGTGTTATAATTGACGAGTTGTAATTTTTTAAACACTAAGGAGAGACGGAATTAGAATGAATATTCGTAATGATATTAGAAACATTGCCATCATTGCCCACGTTGACCATGGAAAAACGACACTTGTTGATAAATTGCTTCATCAATCAGGAACCTTCCGCACAAATGAAATGGTGGAAGAACGAGCGATGGACTCCAACGCGCTGGAGAAAGAGCGTGGAATTACAATCTTAGCAAAAAATACAGCCATTAACTATAAAGAGAATCGCATTAATATTATGGATACACCGGGACACGCAGACTTCGGTGGCGAAGTTGAGCGAATCATGAAAATGGTAGACGGCGTACTTCTAGTTGTAGACGCATATGAAGGGACTATGCCACAAACTCGTTTTGTATTGAAAAAAGCCCTTGAACAAAAATTAACGCCAATCGTTGTTGTTAATAAAATCGACCGAGATTTTGCAAGACCGGAAGAAGTTGTTGACGAAGTTGTTGATCTTTTCATCGACTTAGGAGCAGAGGAAGATCAGCTTGATTTCCCTGTCGTTTATGCTTCTGCCATCAATGGTACAGCAAGTTTAGATTCAGATCCAGTTAATCAAAATGAAAATATGGAAGTGTTATTTGAGTCCATTATTGAGCATATTCCTGCACCAATTGATAACAGCAGTGAGCCTCTTCAGTTCCAAGTAGCCTTACTTGACTACAACGACTACTTAGGAAGAATCGGTATTGGCCGAATTTTCCGAGGAACCATGAAGGTAGGCCAGCAAGTTGCCCTCATGAAGTTGGACGGATCTGTAAAACAATATCGTGTAACCAAGCTATTCGGTTTCTTAGGCTTAAAGCGTATTGAAATCGAAGAAGCGAAGGCTGGCGACTTAGTTGCCGTTTCAGGAATGGAAGAAATTAACGTTGGGGAAACAGTTTGCCCTGTAGAAAACCAAGATCCATTACCAATCCTTCGTATTGACGAGCCAACGTTACAAATGACGTTCCTTGTGAACAACAGTCCATTTGCTGGGCGAGAAGGAAAATGGATTACATCTAGAAAAGTAGAAGAGCGCCTCCGTGCACAATTAGAAACAGACGTGAGTTTACGTGTTGAAAACACATCGTCTCCTGACGTATGGATTGTGTCTGGCCGTGGTGAGCTTCACTTATCGATTTTGATCGAAAACATGCGCCGTGAAGGCTTTGAATTACAAGTATCGAAACCGGAAGTTATTGTTCGTGAAATTGACGGTGTCCGTTGTGAGCCTGTTGAGCGCGTGCAAATCGATGTGCCGGAAGAGTATACAGGTCCTGTTATGGAATCCCTTGGAGCACGTAAAGGGGAAATGCAAAACATGACCAATACGGGAACAGGCCAAGTTCGTTTAGAGTTCATGGTTCCTGCCCGTGGTTTGATTGGTTACTCAACTGAGTTTTTAACACAAACAAGGGGTTATGGAATCATTAACCATACCTTTGACAGCTATCAACCGATGGTGGAAGGTCAAGTTGGTGGACGTCGCCAAGGTGTAATGGTGTCTATGGAAAATGGAAAAGCAACTCAATACGGGATTATGCAAGTGGAAGACCGTGGTACGATTTTCATTGAACCAGGAACGGAAATTTACGGAGGAATGATCGTTGGGGAACATACTCGTGAAAACGACATTACCGTTAACGTAACGAAGTTGAAGCAAATGACTAACATGCGTTCAGCGACAAAGGACCAAACCGTTACTATGAAAAAACCAAGAATTATGACGTTAGAAGAAGCGTTAGAATACTTGAACGAAGACGAACTATGTGAAGTAACGCCAGAATCCATTCGTCTACGTAAGAAAATTCTCGATAAAAACGAGCGAGAGCGTATTGCTAAGAAAAAGAAATACGCCAGCATGGAAGTTTAAGTATCATAAGTTGATTTACGTTTCAGGCGGACGCTTTCCGCGGGGAGGTTGGGAAGCCTCCTCGCTGCCTTCCACATCAATCAACTTTTCCTTATAATGAAACATAAAAAAAGCAAGTGCGTATGTAAGGTATACGTACTTGCTTCTTTATCGTACTTAGGCGAGAAGACTCCTTCAAATTGCGGTTTTTGCAATTAGTGGGAGATGAATCGCCTCTTTTTTGTTTTGAATTAGAAGGGTTAAAGAAAGACAAACAAACGTTCGTTTTGGTATAATGATCTTAAGAAATATTGTTGGAAAGGTGTAGGGAGAATGACGACGAAAGCCTATTTTTCCAATCGAATATACAAAAAGCACATACCAACTAACTTCGTAGAGTCTACTCAGCATACCCTTCGCATATTTAATCAAGCCAAACATTTTCGTGTTCAAGAAGAAATACGGGAACTTCGTGGAGTGAAAGCCAAGCAGGAAACGTCATTTCACCAACGGATCAAACACCGTTATCACTTAAATGACTATTACGCCAATAGTGTGGTCCAAGCTGGTAAGGCGTTGTTGTCTTCGCAACAAGAACTAAGGAAAATGTATTTAACCATTAAAGAAGAACAACAAAAGGCAACGAAAAAGAAAATCAAGACAACCAAATCCCGTCTCACGACCCTTCGGAAAATAAAAGCGTCTTTCGTAAAAGGAAAGCCGAAATTCAATAAAACCTCCCCTGAACAACAAAAGGGCCGGTATTTCGTTGTGGAATATAAAGGAAAGACGGATTTGTACGATAACCAATATGATTTTGAACACCTCTACTTAGATGTTCAACTGGAACGATTGGAATCCCGATTGGGCCGTTTAACATTTAAGCTCGATCGCATCCAAAAGCAGATGAAAACGTTGATAACCAAGCAAAAGGGCATTTGTTTTGGAAGTAAAAAATTAGCCAAGGCGAGGACGACAGTGGAACACTATGAAAACAATCCATCATCTTGGCAGGAAGGCTGGAGCCTTGCCCGTTATGGGAAAATGACTATTTCAGGGCGAAAGGACGCCAAAGATGGTAATTATGTGTTTCATTATAACGTTTCCAATCGAACCCTGACGTTCAAGACAATTGATGATACGATCGTTATTTGGGATAACGTTACGTTTACTTATGGACAAGAGAACGTGGACAAGGCCATCTCCACACAGCTTCAGCTCAAAGACAAGAAGAAATTTGGTCAACCGATAGGTTGGTCATTAGAAGATCACGGAGACTATTACATTGTAAAATGCCTGATGGATGTGGAACCCACCCCCTTTGTTAATTATGCTAAAACAGAAGGGGTCATTGGTGTGGATTTAAATGTGGACCACTTTGCCATTTCTAGTATTAATGGCATTGGTCAGTTAATGGACTCGTTTTCCATGAAGTTTGATTTACACGGGAAAACAAGTGGGCAAGTCATTAAAATGATTGAAGCAGAAGTCATTGGATTAGTTGATTATGCCGCTCAGCAGCATAAACCTATTGTAATTGAGAAACTGAATATAACAAAAGCAAAGGTGAACACTCCTTACGGCAATAAAAAAGCAAACCGGTTAAAAAGCCAGTTTGCCTACAAAATAATGATAAAAGCCATTAAAAGCCGTGCCGAAAAAATGGGTGTAGAAGTGTTAGAAGTCAATCCAGCCTACACGTCTCAAATCGGGAAAATGAAATATATGCGCCGATTAGGAATATCGATTCACGAAGCAGCGTCTTTTGTCATCGCTCGACGAGCGATGGGTTTTAAAGAAAAGCTCCCACCAGTGTTGCATTCCTTTGTTCCAGAGAAGAAACAAGGTCTACATCATTGGGCGCAGTGGGCAGCGGTGTCTTCCTCCCTATCTTTTGTACGAGTGTGTACCTTCTACAAGATAGAGCTTTCTGACCAAAGCAGGGTGAACAAGTGGCGTTCACTATTCCCTCAAGGGGCTTTGTTAGACTTTG
>JAJOJL010000075.1 GCA_021208645.1 Bacillus sp. (in: firmicutes)
CCTTCCACTATGCCCAACTAATTTTGCGAGAAATAGAGTATCATGACCATTACCTGCTGTCCCATCAACAACTATGTCACCTGCAACGACTGACCTACTTAATAATTCCCTTGCAAAGGGGAGAACGCCTAGTATTTTCATCGCACAGTAGCTCCCTTATAATGTTTTCCTTGCCAACTGTTGCGGCGCTTCATTTCATGATCAATGCCGTTAAGTACTTCCCATTTGTTTAAACTCCACATTGGTCCGATCATTAAGTCAGCGGGTCCATCTCCAGTTAGTCGGTGAACGATCATTTCAGGTGGAATGACCTCTAATTGATCACAGACTAATTGAATATATTCTTCGGCAGTCATAAATTCCAACAAGCCTTTTTCGTACTGCTTCACCATTGGTGTTTTTCGAAGTAAGTGTAATAAATGGATCTTAATACCTTGTACATCCAACTTAGCCACTTCCTTTGCAGTTTCCATCATCATATCGTGTGTCTCTAAAGGTAGACCATTGATGATGTGGGAACAAATACGAATATTATGCTTTCGAAGTTTCTCTACACCTTCCACATAGCATTGATAATCGTGGGCACGATTGATTAAATCTGCAGTACGCTCATGGACCGTCTGTAATCCTAACTCCACCCATAAATAGGTTCGTTCATTTAGTTCAGCTAAATACTCCACCACATCATCTGGCAGGCAGTCTGGTCTTGTGGCAATGGATAAACCAACAACATCCTCTTGAGCCAAAATAACCTCAAACATCTCTCGAAGCTCTTCAACGGGTGCGTAGGTGTTCGTATATGCTTGAAAATATCCGATATATTTACCAGACTTCCATTTTTGATGCATCTTTTCTTTAATTGTTTGGAATTGTGTAACGAGGTCATCTTTTCGGTCGCCTGCAAAGTCCCCGGAACCTCGCTCACTGCAAAAGGTACAACCGCCGCTTGCTACTTTGCCGTCTCGATTTGGACAATCAAACCCGGCATCTAAAGGTATTTTTAAAGATTTTTTGGCCAAATTTTTGCCGTAAATGTTCGTTCCATGTGTAATAACGCTTCTCTCCAAAGTGAAGAGGATTGTGCTCATTCATAAATAATGTTACTTCCTTTCTAGTTGCCTATAATTTCTTCAGGGATTCAATAACGGAGTTGATATCATCTTTGCTCACATCTACATGAGTCGTAAATCGAATGGTTACTGGGGAGAAGGTTACGGCTAAAATGCCAGCTTCCTTTAATCTCTCTATCCACGCTACCGCAGACTTACCAGACTTCTTCGTATCGGCTAAAATGATATTCGTGTCCACATCATTAATGACTTCAAGTTCAGTGAAATCATCGATGGCTTTAGCCAATGTTTTGGCGTTTTCATGGTCTTCTGCAAGACGGTGGATACCTGTTTTAAGGGCGTGCAAACCTGGTGCTGCCAAGACGCCTGCTTGGCGTAACCCTCCTCCAAGCATTTTACGCTTTTTTCGTGCTGCATTCAATGAAATTCTTGTCTCCTACAAGCATGGAACCAACTGGTGCACCTAGACCTTTTGATAAGCAAAATTGTATTGAGTCAGCACATGCTGCAAATTCCTTTACGGAAGCGTTGCTGGCAACGGCTGCATTGAAAATACGAGCACCATCAATGTGTAATGGAATGCCATACTGATTTGCTAATTCATAAACTTCCCGCATATATGACAAAGGTAAGACGGAACCGCCACTTCGGTTATGGGTATTTTCTAGCCAAATTAATCCTGTTTCTGGAAAATGAATGTCCACTCCCCGAATAGCAGCTTCTAGCTTGTCTATTTCCATTTTACCTTTCTCATTTTCGAGGCTTCTTGTTTGAACACCGGCAAAAGCAGAGGCAGCAGCTGCTTCATATAAGAATACATGGGCTTCGTTATCAACAATTATTTCTTGTCCTGGTTTTGTATGAACGAGAATTGCTGCTTGGTTTCCTTGCGTTCCGCTCGTTACAAACAAGGCTGCTTCCTTTCCGAATAGACTAGCAGCATAAGCCTCTAATTCATTAACTGAAGGATCTTCTCCGTATACATCGTCACCAACGGTGGCTTCAAACATTATTTTCCGCATCTCATTTGATGGCTTTGTTACTGTATCACTTCGTAAATCGATCATTTCTTATCCCCACACTTTCATCAACTATTTCTTTTCACATCCTACCATAAAGGTTAAATACTGAAAAGGTAGGTACTTTGCTAGGTTAGCAGTGGTAATAATATACGGAGATGTTGCATGATAAAAATTCAAATAATGAACTTTTGAAAAGACTCTTATTGATAAAAACCTTTAATTGGAATAGAATTTAGTTAGAGATACGAAATAAGGGGAGATACGGATGCCTAAAGCAATTTGGATATTGGTTATTGGCATGGCCATTAATGTAACTGGGGCCTCTTTTTTATGGCCTTTAAATACAATTTATATTAGTCAAGAGCTTGGGCAATCATTAACAGTGGCTGGAATAGTTCTCATGTTTAACGGAGGAGCTGGAATTGTTGGAAATCTCATAGGGGGAAAGTTGTTTGATCGTATAGGTGGTTACCGAACAATAATTATGGGGTTAACAATTACTACGTCTAGTGCCTTTACGCTCGCATTTCTTCATCAATTCTTTATTGCCTATGTTATTCTCCTTGTCTTTTTAGGATTTGGTGCAGGTCTGATGATCCCGTGTATGTATGCCATGGCAGGTGCTGTCTGGCCAGAAGGAGGACGTCGGCCATTTAATGCCATGTATGTGGCACAAAACGTGGGGGTTGCCGTTGGTGCAGCCATTGGTGGATTCTTAGCTAGCTACCGGTTTGACTTTGTCTTCTTTGGAAATGGTGCCATGTACGTATTTGTTTTCATTTTAGCATTCTTATTTTTCCGTAATCTGCAAAGTGACACAGACAATTCTTCCGCAACCAATGTTTTTGAACAAAGTGTGTTAGTTGAGAATAAAAAAAGGTTCAGAGCATTGTTGATAATGTGTACTGGTTTTCTCATTTGTTGGGTTGCCTATACACAATGGGCATCTACCATTTCTGTTCATACACAAAATTTAGGGATACCTTTAAGTCAATACAGTTTGCTGTGGACTGTAAACGGAGCAATGATCGTTTTCTGTCAGCCGTTTATTAAATTCTTTATTCAACGTTGGTTCCATTCGTTAAAGGCACAGATTTATGTAGGTGTTGTTATTTTCGCCAGCGCATACGTCGTTTTATCTCAAGCAGAGATTTTTACTGCCTTTTTAGTAGCGATGGTCATTTTGACTATAGGAGAGATGTTCGTTTGGCCGGCTGTTCCAACGATTGCACATAAATTAGCACCAAAGGGCAAAGCTGGCTTTTATCAAGGAGTTGTAAATAGTATTGGTACAGGGGGGAGAGTCATTGGTCCAGTATTTGGAGGTATGCTCGCCGATCTATTTGGAATGGCAGTCCTCTTCTACGTCCTTGCCATCATGTTCCTTATTCCAGTCCTAACTACCTTCCTTTTTGATAAAGGGTTGGCTGGACAGTCTTTCTCCAAACGGGAGGTTGAGAAGCCGGCTTCTTAGGGGAAACGATGTTTATTTCCGTTAAATTAGGTGAATGATAGTGATAGAATGCTTGACACTAGTGAAAAGCATGCATACAATACAGATAATTAGATTTTTATAAATGTAGAAAAATGACGATAAGGACTAGTAGTGAATCATTGTGTCTCAGAGAGTTAACGGGTGGTGGAAGTTAACCGCGATGATTGATGAACTCACCTTGGAATTGCAAAGGGGAACGAATAGCCAGCTATTTTACTACTCTTTGACGCTAACCCACGTTACGGGTATGAGCGAGCGTTCAGGTACAATTGAATGCTAACGTGGGTGGTACCGCGGGAAGGATATCCAAACCTCTCGTCCCTATTAACACTAGGGATGGGAGGTTTTTTGTTTATAAAGGCTCTTTCTTAAACTTTGTTGATTCTAATGAAAAAAGCTTGGAGGAGCGAAGGGTGGCGACTCCAGCGGGAAAAGCAATAGACGAAGACCCCGCAGGGTGTTTTTCCCGAGGAGGCTGAGGCATTGCCCGCGGAAAGCGTCCGCCTGTAGCGTATCCAAGCTAAATAATATATTTAGAAAGCAAGTATCTTTAGAAAAGAGCAATAAACCAAGTATTAAACGAGATAGAAAAGAAATTTAGGAGGTTGGGACGATGGCGTTTGATCATCAACAAGTAGAGACAAAGTGGCAAGATTTTTGGGAACAAAACAAGACTTTCAAAATGGAAAACGAAGCAGACAAGGAAAAATTTTATGCCTTAGACATGTTTCCTTATCCATCAGGTGCAGGCCTTCATGTAGGTCACCCAGAAGGCTACACAGCAACAGATATTTTATCGCGCATGAAGCGGATGCAAGGGTATAATGTATTGCATCCAATGGGATGGGATGCCTTTGGACTTCCTGCTGAGCAATATGCCTTAGATACGGGAAGACATCCTAGGGAATTTACACAGAAAAATATTGATACGTTCCGACGTCAAATTAAAGCCCTTGGTTTTTCCTATGACTGGGACCGGGAAGTAAATACGACAGACGAAAAATATTATAAATGGACACAATGGATTTTCTTGCAGTTGTATAAAGAAGGGCTTGCTTATATTGATGAAGTTGCTGTTAACTGGTGCCCAGCGTTAGGAACGGTCCTTGCAAATGAAGAGGTCATTGACGGGAAAAGTGAGCGTGGAGGGCACCCAGTAGAACGACGACCAATGAAGCAGTGGATGCTTAAAATAACTGCCTATGCCGATCGTTTATTAGAAGATCTAGAAGAATTAGATTGGCCTGAAAGTATTAAGGATATGCAGCGGAACTGGATTGGGCGTTCAGAAGGTGCAGACGTTCGTTTTGATATTGATGGGTTTGAGGAGTCAATCACTGTATTTACTACCCGTCCAGATACCCTTTATGGAGCGACATACTTAGTCCTTTCCCCAGAGCATAAGCTAGTTAATCAAATTTCTACTGATGAGCAGCGTACTGTGGTAGAAGAGTATCAGAAGAAAGTAGCGACAAAAAGTGATTTAGAGAGAACAGAACTTGCAAAAGAAAAGACGGGAGTTTTCACAGGTGCTTATGCTATCCATCCTGTAACTGGTGATAAGCTACCTATCTGGATTGCAGACTATGTTCTCGTTAACTATGGTACCGGTGCGATCATGGCTGTCCCAGGACACGATGAAAGGGACTATGAATTTGCGAAAACCTTTGACTTACCGATTGTAGAAGTAGTTTCTGGTGGGGACATTTCTTCAGAAGCTTATACAGGAGATGGTCCTCACGTTAATTCTGATATCTTAAATGGACTAGGTAATGATGAAGCCATCAGCAAAATGATTGATTGGTTGGTGGAAAATGGCCGTGGGGAAAAGAAAGTTACGTATCGTCTTCGTGACTGGTTATTCAGCCGTCAGCGCTATTGGGGTGAACCCATTCCAATCATCCATTGGGAAGACGGAACGATGGGACCAGTTCCAGAAGAAGAATTACCACTTGTTTTGCCTGATTTAGATGAATTTAAGCCATCAGGTACTGGGGAATCACCTTTGGCAAATGCTGAAGATTGGTTGTACGTTACCGATCCTGCAACAGGTAAGAAGGGGCGTCGAGAAACAAATACGATGCCACAATGGGCCGGCAGCTGCTGGTACTACTTGCGTTACATTGATCCACATAACGACGAGATGATGGCAGATCCTAAGCTATTGAAAAAATGGCTACCTGTAGACATTTATATCGGTGGGGCAGAGCATGCTGTACTTCACTTATTGTACGCTCGTTTCTGGCACAAAGTACTCTACGATATTGGTGTGGTTCCAACGAAAGAACCGTTCCAAAAGCTATACAATCAAGGAATGATTCTCGGTGAAAACAACGAAAAGATGAGTAAATCGAAAGGGAATGTTGTAAACCCAGATGAGATTGTTGCATCTCATGGTGCTGATACACTTCGTTTGTACGAAATGTTTATGGGGCCTTTAGATGCCTCTATTGCTTGGAGTACCAATGGACTAGATGGAGCTCGTCGTTTCTTAGACAGAGTTTGGCGTCTGTTCGTTACAGATGAAGGCTCGTTAAATCCTGTTATTGTCGATGAAGATGGCTCCCAAGAAATGACAAGGGCCTATCATCAGACTGTAAAAAAGGTAACAGAGGACTTTGAAGGGTTACGTTTTAACACAGCTATTTCGCAAATGATGGTGTTTATTAACGAAGCCTACAAGCAAGACAGTCTGTCAAAAGCTCAACTTGAAGGTTTTGTGAAGCTATTGTCTCCAGTAGCACCTCACGTTAGTGAAGAGCTTTGGCATAAGCTAGGGCATGAAGACACTATCGCTTACGAAGCTTGGCCGACGTATGATGAAACTTTGCTTGTTGAAAATGAAGTGGAAATCGTAGTTCAAGTAAACGGGAAAATGCGCGGGAAGCTAGTGATAGCTAAAGATGCTACAAAGGAAGAAATGGAACAAGCAGCGAAAGAAGTTGATAAGGTAAAAGAAGAGATCGAAGGAAAAACGGTGCGGAAGGTTATTGCCGTTCCTGGAAAACTTGTTAATATCGTAGCTAACTAAATAAATAAGAAAACACCTCACTCTACCGTTTGGAGAGTGAGGTGTTTTTTGTGTGTTGCAGAAGGGAGGAAGTGACAGGTGGGAGGGTGAAAAGTGGATGACGTGTCTGTAGCGAGGGTAGGAACAGACAGGTGGAATGGAAAAATGAGGTGACGTGTCCGTAGCGAAGGCAATAAGTGACAGTTGGAGCATGAAAAACAAGTGACGTGTCAGTAGCAAAAATAACAAACTCAAGGCGGACACTTCTATGGAAAAGCATCCGCCTGAAACTTAGCCAAAGATCAACACAGACCATCAACACACAAATTGAAAAGTCTCAATTTTCCTGCAAGAAATAATTTCGTAAAAATATCTCGTGGTAAATTTTCCAGCGACTTCTACTGAACTGAACTAAGCTTACTCCTCCATCTTCCACAAATTCATGGCTGCTGCCTGTCCAGCAGTATACCCCCGTTGAAAATGCAACGGTAATATTATACCCACCTGTATAACCGTGAATATCCAGTACTTCTCCGCAAAAAAACAGTCCTTTCATTAATTTTGATTCCATCTTTTTAGGCTGAATCTCTTTTACAGACACGCCACCGCCAGTGACAAATGCTTTTTCAATGGAGAGAGTTCCTGTAGCATGAATGAAAAAATTCTTTGCCTCGTGAGCGAGCATCCGCAGTTTCTCCTTTGAGAGTTCGGTGCGAATTAATAACGGATCAATATCACAACGGCCGAACAAGACAGGAAGCATACGTTCAGGAACCCAGCCGCTTAAAACATTTTTCAGGGCTTTTTTAGGTTGATCTGCTAGTAACCTGTCGATTTCTTCTATAACATCATCTTCCTTTTTCTTTGGAAAAAGATCTAATGATAATGTAATTGCATTGACATCATATTTTTTCTTCGCCTTTACAACGTACTGACTGCACCGAAGGGCAATTGGTCCGGAGATACCAAAGTGAGTAAACACCAGATCTCCCTCATGGGTTACTACAGGTTTTCCAGACTTAGGATCCAACACAGATAAATGGACATCCCTTAACGACAGACCTTGTAATGCTTTTAATCGAATAAAAGAATCGTTGGCGGTAATAGGTACTTCTGTAGGATACAAGTCTGTTATGGTGTGACCCGCTTTTTTTGCCCAAGGGTAACCATCCCCAGTGCTACCAGTGTGGGGTACTGACTTACCACCAACGGCAATGATAACATTGGGGGCTTCCACCGTTTCTCCAGAGACTAGCTTAACCCCTACAACCTTCTTATTTTCAAAATCATATAAGACATCTTTTACTTCTGTCCCTGTTTTAATCTCCACATTCAAGTCTCTTACACGTTCGATTAATGTCCTTACAACCGTAATTGCCTTATCATTTACAGGAAACATTCGTCCCCTGTCCTCTTCCTTAAGCTCAATACCTAACCTTTCAAAAAATTGAATGATGTCCTCATTATTAAAGACAGAAAAGGGGCTGTACATAAATCGCCCATTGCCAGGAATGTTGGCAATAATATCTTCTGCTGAAGCACGGTTCGTAACGTTACAACGACCGCCTCCAGAAATAGCTAATTTACGTCCTAATTTACTGCCTTTGTCTAAAAGAAGAACCTTCGCTCCGTATTCTCCAGCTGCAACGGCGGCCATTAAGCCTGCAGGACCTCCGCCAATAACAATAACGTCCTTTGTCACTTTCTTCACCATCTTTCCACATATTCCACATAAAGAGTAGCATTATTTTGCTAAAAACACCAAAGTGAGAGGATGTAAAATTATCAGAATTTTATGGAAACCAATCAAAAATCACCAAATACATCCATTTTGCATTATATATTATGGTTATTACCGTTTATCTATAGAAATCTTCGTGTTTTGTTCAATTTTTTTTCGTTATTCTCTATTTTATTTCTTTTTTATGTGTGTTACACTTCATGTGAGTTATGAATAACAGGATTATTATGGAAGGAGGAGAGGCACATGTTTCAAACGTTAGTAAAGAAGTTTGAAGCAAAGCGTGCTGTGTGGGCAGAAGAAACACAGCAGCGAATTGCAGAGTATGCAAAGCAAGAACGATTAGAAGCCTTAAAAAGAATGGAAAAAGAGCAACAACAGCAACAATTATTGAATGTAGAGGTAGAGAAGTATCTGAGGACGATTCACCCTTCGTTCCTTTTAAAGCCAGACGTCTATCATGCATTACTCAACATGCTGCATGCTCGCTCCGAGGACAGCTTTAGTGTAAATATTAGTATGACTTCTGAAATGAGAAAAGCATATTCTTATTATCATAATGAATTAAAATTTTTCTTAGTGCTTCTAGAGAAAAAAGGATATGAGCTAACAGGGAACGAAGAAAAGTTCCTGACTACATTTCTTACGAAGCTAAGAGAAAATAATTATCACTATTGTATTGAGAGATATGGTGACTTTTTGCCAGAAAACTCAAGCTTAGAAGCTGCCTTTGAGTTTTATTTTGAAGCAGTAGAGGATGATGAGAAATATGATAGTGGGAATTTAGATTTCTTTGCAGTCTATTTAAACCATAAAGGAATTATAAACGATACACAATGGAATAAAACGAAGCTGAAAAAGAAGCTAAAGCAGTTTGAAAAGTCCCATAAGGTAGAAGTAAAGCTTAAAAAAGCTGGAAAAAAGAATAAATAATGTCGTCTAATATGCACAGGTGCCCTCGAATTGGGGCGCCTGTTTTTTATGTCGAGTGAAATCATTGTAAAACTTAAACGAAAGTTGGCAAAGGTTAGATAGACTATGATAAATTAATAAATGACTAAGGAGATGATACTATGGAAAAAACAAATATCTTAATTGTTGGTGCAGGCAGGATGGGTGAAGCAATTATTGCAGGGTTAATGAAAACTACTTCCAATAACTCTGGACGAATTACAGTAGCTAACCGATCAGATAAAGATCGCCTCGATTCCCTAAAAGACACATATGGAATACATACAACACAGGATTGGGTGAAAGAAGTACATAATCATGAAGTGGTTCTTTTAGCCTCGCCCCCAAATACACAAGAGAAACAACTTGACCTACTAAAAAACGAAATTAATGGTCAGCTTATTATTACAGTTGCTGCCGGGATTGATCCGACTTATATGGAGAAAAGACTGCCAGAAGGCACTCCAGTTTGTTGGATTATGCCTAACACAGCAGCACAAATAGGCAAATCCATGTCTACTTATGTGTATGGGCGTGCTGTGACAGAAACTCATAAAAGGCAATGTCAGCTTATTCTTAATGCCATCGGCTATTCTGAAGAGTTAACGGAAAATCAGGTTCATGATTTAACAGCAATTACAGGAAGTGCTCCTGCTTTTGTGTACACGTTTGTACAGGCATTGGAGAAGGCTGCTGTTGATAATGGGGTCACAAATGAACAAGCAAGAAAATTAGTAACGAAAATGCTCATAGGATCTGCAGAGATGCTCGATGCAGGGTTTGATCCTGGTCAATTAACAGATCAAGTTGCTTCTCCAGGAGGGTCAACAGCAGAGGGTTTAAAGATATTAGAAAAAGAGAGCTTTCAACAGATTATTCAGTTAGCTGTTAAAGCAACAAATGCTCATGCGAGAGGGCAGGGAGAAAAATAGAGGGGGGAATAATAATGGTCAAAAAAATTCAGCTTTCTACAAGAAAAAGAGACGAAATGATAGATGTGACAAACATAGTAAAGGAATATATTAGAGATACAGGAATTCAAGATGGTGTCGTATATGTTTATTGTCCACATACAACTGCTGGGATTACGATTAATGAAAATGCCGATCCAGATGTAAAACACGATATGCTCATGCGATTAGATGAAGTATACCCTTGGGAGCATGAGAAATACCGACATTTGGAGGGGAACTCTGCTTCCCACTTAAAAGCTAGTACCGTTGGTGCATCACAGATAGTGATTATAGAAAAGGGACAATTAGTACTAGGTACTTGGCAAGGAATATACTTTTGCGAATTTGACGGCCCAAGATCAAGAAATATGATTTTAAAGGTTATAAAAGGGTAAGGAAAGGCTCTCTGAGGATTAAAATCAGAGAGCCTTTCTAATGCAACCGTGAAAAATCTGTTTGGCGAGGTTAATCTTCGCTCATGGTCTTCTCTTTTTTCTTGTTATGAACTTTAATAATAATAAAGACAATTATCAAAGTCGGAACAATAATTGGTGAAAAGCCAATGAAAAATACGATTACGGCTGAGAAGAAAGATAGTAATGAGTTTACCGTATCCATAAATAAGCTTTGCCCTTTTTTCCATGTGTTTAATGGATCACCTTCTTGTATGGAAGGTACAGTAATTTTCTTCTCACGAATGTAAATGGAAATCGTAGCAAAAGAAACATGATTTTCTAAATAATTGATTCGTCCTTTTATTCGTTCAATTTCCTCTTGAACTCTCCCAAGATCACTGGAGATTCTTAGGAGGTCTTCTGTATTTTGGGCTTCTGCCATAAAGGAGAGAAGCCTTTCCTCAACTGCCTGCTGTGATTTTAATCGGGAGTTTAAGTCTACGTATTCCTCAGTCACATCGTTTCCGTAAATAGAACGTTCCACCACTTTTGTACTGACAGACTCCAATTCATTAATAAAAGGGTAGAATTTTTCCTGGGGCACCCGTACTACTAAGCTTCCACTTATTTCATCACTTCCACTATGGTGCAGAGAGGACTGTACAACAAAACCACCAAGTATATTTACATGATTTTGTATTTGTTCCTGTGCTTTATGATAATCACTTACTTCAATAGATATGTCCCCATTATAAATAACCATTCTGTCGGGAACATGTGCAGTTTCATTAGGCTCGTTAGGAGCGTTACCATCATTTCCACTTTTACTGCTTTCCGTAGTGCGAACAACAAACCCGGCATCATCACTTTCAGCAACACCAGATGCTACTTGATCTCCTTCGTAGTCATAGGCAGCATCTTCTTGTGCACTATTACTACAGCCATTTAGAAAAGCTAGTGCGACAAATGGAGTTAGTAAAACAACCAATAAAAGTATAGATCTTCGGGACTTCATTTTTTTTAACCCCCATCTTTTTCTTTTACGTTATAGAACGAAAAAACTTTTCAAAAAGTTACTAAAAAAGAAATGAAAAATTAAATGCTAAGATATTCTTTTGATGAGACTTCTAGAGGCTGTTTGCCAACAGTTAAATATAGCATGTTTAAATGAACAGAAGTATGATAAAATGCTTACAGTGGACAACACTAAAGATTAAATAAGAAGACTTGACCCCAAAATGGTGTCAATTTTATGTAAGGTAGGAGAAAAGATGGCTGATAAACAGTTAATTCGTGGAACGATGATTTTAACAGCAAGTATTTTTATTTCAAAATTACTTGGTTTAATCTATATATTTCCTTTTACATCAATCGTTGGTTTGGAAGGGTTGGCACTGTATCAATACGGATATAATCCATATACAGTTTTACTTAGTTTATCCACATTAGGTATCCCCTTGGCTGTTTCAAAATTCGTTTCCAAGTATAATGCATTGGGTGATTACCATACAGGTCAGCGCTTATTCCGTTCAGGAATTGTCGTTATGAGTATTACAGGAATTATCGGTTTCATTATTTTGTATTTAATTGCAGAGCCATTAGCAAGGTATGTTTTAGATCCCAATGAATTACAAGGTAATACGATAGCAGACGCCGTGTTTACGATTCGAATGGTAAGTGTGGCACTTTTAATCGTGCCGATCATGTCGATTATCAGGGGATACTTCCAAGGATTTCAATCCATGGGACCAACAGCTGTATCTCAAGTAGTAGAACAAATCATACGAATCGCATTTATTTTGTTATTAACGTATTTGATTGTTGAAGTTTGGCATGGGGAGCTTGGAACTGCTGTCGGGTTTGCCACATTCGGAGCTTTTGTTGGAGCCCTTGGCGGGTTGTCCGTACTTCTAGTCTATTGGATGAAACGGAAAAATTATATTCAACAGCAGATTGAAACAAGCAAAGTCGATCATCAAATTCCCTTAAAGAAGATGTATAAAGAATTATTGTCCTATGCAATTCCCATTTCTTTTGTTGGTTTAGCCATTCCATTGTTTCAAGCCGTTGATTTAATGTCTTTTAATGGAGCCATGAGAGAGATAGGATATAATCAGGCAGAGGTAGACAAATTTTTTGGCGCCTTTACTCAGGCCGCCCATAAATTGATTTTAATACCCGTTTCAGTTGCTACAGCAATGTCTCTAACAATACTTCCAACAGTAACAAAAGCGTTTATTAATAAAGAGTTTGATCAGTTGCAACGACATATTACACAAACGTTTCAGATTATTTTATTCTTAAGTATTCCTGCTTCACTGGGATTAGTTTTACTATCAGATTCTGCTTATGGAGCTTTATTCGGCTTAGAGGATTTGGAGATTGGATCAGCTATTTTAAGGTACTATGCGCCAGTAGCCATCTTATTTTCTATTTTTGCAATTACTGCTGCCCTTCTTCAAGGAATTAACAGGCAAAAGTTTACGGTTATTGCTTTATTGGCAGGGATACTATTTAAAGCAATTGTGAATTATCCATTCATTCTTTGGTTAGAGGCAGGTGGGGCTGTATTGGCAACGGGACTTGGCTACGCCATTGCAATTGGGGTTAATGTTTGGGCAATTGGCAAATACGCAACCTATAGTTATACATTTTTATTAAAACGCCTCCTGTTGTTTAGTATCTTTGCTATAGGAATGGGCGTCGTTGTAGTTGTAGTGAAAACTGGTTTAGGTAGTGTACTACCTTTAGATACTAGAATAAATGCAGTAATTATCTTAGCTAGTTCTGTATTAGCAGGTATGTCTGTTTATCTTTATTTAAGTGTTCGTTCAGGGGTGGCAGGACAAATATTGGGGCATCGTTTTACATTTCTATCTCGAAAAAAAGTCAGGGAAAATGGCTGAAACAAATAAAGAGGTGAGTCACAAGAGGGTGTCCCCGAAAGGAGTCAATTTCTCCTTTGGGGACACCCTCGTTTAATTTTTACTTATGAGCCACACTCTTTTACTTATCTCTTGCTTATTGCATCCATTTTTCTGCCCAAGCTTGAAGTTCGTTCATAACAGGTTCTAATTCTTTCCCTTTTTCGGTGAGGGAGTACTCAATACGAACGGGTGTCTCTGGATAAACACTTCTTTCTACTAAACCAGCTTCCTCAAGTTGTTTCAATCTATCAACCAGCATTTTGTCACTCATACTTGGAATGACAGCTGATATGTCTTTAAACCGTTGCGGTCCATTTGTTAGTACACGCAAGATAAGACCGTTCCAGCGTTTTCCTAATAACTGAAAGGCAGATTCAAACTTCGGGCATAAGTTCATCTGAACCATCCTCATCAACTCCTTCTTTCTATTATATCATATTCCACTTATTATTTGTAAGTAGCTGAAATATTATATTTAACCATTAGAAACGATATTGTCCTGTTTATACATACCTAGATACAGTTTTAGCTCGAAGATTAATTGACTACACTATTATCCGCTCGTAAGGAATTACAAAAAAAGGCAAATTGACCGGTAAAATAGTACAACCCGTTTGGAACTTTAAACATAACGTAGTAGTGAAATGAATGGAAAGGAGGAAAGTAATAATGTCTGGAAAATTTAAAGGTAAAAAGCCGAAATATGTTGTTAAGCAGAAGAATGCTATTTTACCTCAATCAAAAAATACTCCAATAATGCCTAAAGCAATTAAGAATGCATATGTGAAAGTTCCTGTTGTATTAGGAGAGACAAAAGTACAGCTAGATATGGTTGCTGATATTAAGTTTCCTGAACCTGTTTTAGAAATAAAAGATATTAAGAAGAACATTAAGGTGACGCAATGCCGTTTGTTACTTCCAACTAATAAATTATTTCTAGCAGGCTTTGTTCGAAAAAATATTCAGTATGCAACACCTAAATATGGAAGCAAAGACTTTGTGTCTTCGGGGTTAAAACTCATTAACAATTGATGTCCCATTGAAACAGTAACTGAAGTTGATTTTATTAATAAACCTCAACTTGATTTTACACCAAAAGATGAGCAATTCACTTATTATATGGAAAGTAAACTTCCAAACGGGTTCTCTGACAAAGAAAAACTACTATCTGGAGACTTCGCTCAATTTAACAAGATTAGTGAAGAAAAATTCAATCAGGTGCCATACTGTGAGTTAATCTCCAGTAAATTTATCGAGTATGATGAGAAGTTAAACCGTAAAATGGGCGAAGTTTATGGCAAAGATGGGAACAAGATAGATGCACCATTTGAAGAGGGAACATTTACTAAAATGGAAGAAAAAATGGTTGTGGAAGTGACACTAAAGGTTCTGCAAGAGCAACAAGTTCGTGTAGAAGAAATAGATAAGAAAAGCTGGTAATAACGTATCTAGGAGTAGTTAATAATGTTGAAAGCCTCTGATAAAGTAATCAGGGGCTTTCATTCTTGAGTAATAGAGATAGTAGGGATAAGTAGAAACCCCCTATATCACTGCGGCAAGTTGAGTCGTGTTTAAGACAGCGCTATGCACTTTTTCCCATGACGATTTAATATGAGTATTGCAGTCAGATTCCTTCATAATTTCCTTTAGCAAGAAACCGACTAAGTCTTCTATGGTAATTTCTATAGAGGCAACCATAAAAGCAGCAGATCCATTTAAAGATAAAGAAGGTGTTCCATTTACATCTATTACATATAACTTTCCAAAACTGTCTGTTTTCATATCGAGGCGAATCATGTCTTTTCCTTGTAACCCTTTAAATACTTGAAGTGCAATGCTGGCAATCTCTAAACCAATATCTTCTTGAATAGATAGGAGCTTAAAGCTATCCCTTTTTTCGTGTTCTTTTGATTTAACTGCGTGACTTCTCACTTGCACGTCGTCAGGGAATTCTATGATAGGCAGGACGTTTGGCTGTTCATTACCAATAACGGCAACAGTAAATTCTCGTCCAGATAAAAATGTTTCGATTAATACTGGTTGCTCTCCAATAAGAGAAGCTAGTTGATTCATTTTATTTACTAAATCTTCCCGACAAAGACATATGGACAATTCATCTATTCCGAGGCTGTTTCCTCCACCTGTTGGTTTGACAAACATTGGATAACCGACCGTTTTTTCTGCTTCCGTTAACAACTCTTCTGTATAAGCTGGAGTAGGCATGGAAAAATACTTCGGAATGGATACTCCTGCTTTCTCTAACATTTCATAAGTTAAATCCTTATTACGGCAAGCTTCCATTGTACTAGGCGTAGAATGAGTATAAGGAATGCTATAAGACTCAAGAACTTTGCGGATGGAAAGTGCTCCGCTGCCATCATATAACGTATGAGGAGAATCTAAGTAGCCTTCTGCAATGACAAATGCACCAGCAATTGGCGAATGGGTATGGATGCATTCCAGTAATTGATTTTCATTCTTTAAGTTAACATTTATCACTTCATAGGAATGATCCTTAATGGCATTCTCTAGCATGGCAACAGTGTTCTCTGATGCGCATTCTTTGAGATCATCAGTCATATTTTCCTTTGGTACGTAATTATAAATAAATAACACAGTCTTTCTCATGATTACTCCTCATTTCTTCCTTTTACTATGCAACAAGATGATTATAAGTGTGTGTAGGCTTGTTTGCAATAGCTTTTTTTGTAGAAAAAAATTTATTTTTCGTTAATTGATAATTTTTTGTATCCCTCTAGCTCAAAATCAGTATAACTTCACCAAAATGGTGACGTGTTGATGAGATCTTCTCGAACTCGCTTTCCGCGGGCAACGCTTCAGCCTCCTCGTCCCTGCGGGGTCTTCAGCTGTTGCTTTTCCCGCAGGACTTTGAGATGCTTCCTCGACATAGCCCACGCACGAAGAAAATGAGTGAGCATTTTCGAGGAGTCTCGTTCGCTTCGATCTCATCAACACTTCAATACTTATATAAGGACCTCATTCTGAGCAAAAGGGTGACTCAAATTAATAATTACAATTTTATAAAAGAGAAAATATTTAGGTAAATCAACATTGGGGTCTAATCAAGCTTTATATTATTTCATAGCAATATGGTAGATAATCTTTTAGTGTTAGATTTCATCTGCTATAATGTAAGAATTAGTAAGTGGTAAAGTAGAGAATGGAAGGTGAGTTTCCTTGGATCAACAGGTCAAAGGGAAGGGATTATATATAGATTGGATTTTAATTATTACCATTACTTTACTGGCTTTATTCGGGCTTGTAATGGTCTACAGTGCGAGTTTTGTATTCGCATATGAAATGCGTGGAGGAGATTATACTTATTTTTTTAACAAGCAGCTCCAATGGCTGTTCATCTCGAGCGGATTTTTATTCTTTTTTATATTTTTTCCATATCGACATTTCCGATGGTTATCCAAATTTATCGTTTTGGCATGCTTTATTGGCTTAGCCCTTGTATTTTTGCCGACCGATTTTCCATTTATTTCTGGAGTTGAAGTAATGGGAGCACGTCGATGGGTCAATTTTCTAGGTTTTCAAGTTCAACCTTCAGAATTTGTTAAATTAGGTGCTATTATTTATTTAGCCTACGTTTATTCGAGAAAACAACCCTATATTAATAAGTTTTTCTCAGGAGTATTACCGCCACTAATTGTTGTGGCTGCGTTTTTTGTTATTATTATGCTTCAGCCAGATTTAGGAACTGCCACTTCCATCGTTCTTGTAGCAGGACTCATTGCTTATTGTTCGGGTGCAAAAAAAATTACACCTCATTTCATTAGGAAGCTTAGCTGCTTGGGCTCTATGGCATTATGCCACTTCTGCTGAATATCGTTTTAACCGATTGGTGGGGCATATGACACCTTTTGAACTCGAAGCAACGCAAGGTTATCAGCTTGTACAATCTTATATTGCTATTGCCCATGGGGGGCTTACGGGAGCAGGACTTGGTCAAAGTGTTCAAAAATTATTTTATTTACCTGAAGCACATACGGATTTTATTTTAGCGATAATTAGTGAAGAGTTAGGTATAATTGGTATAGGGTTTGTGTTTGCTTGTATGCTAATTATTATTATTAGGGGTATCATTATTGGTGCGCGATGTAAAGATACATTTGGAAGCTTATTAGCATTTGGGATTGTTTTTCAATTATCTGTTCAAATGATCTTCAATGCAGGTGCTGTTAACGGATTACTACCTATTACAGGAATTCCTTTTCCATTTATCAGCTATGGTGGATCGTCTTTATTAGTCACCTTTATGTCCATGGGAATTTTAGTAAATATATCAAGAAAAACAGAAAAAGACCGTCAGCTAGGGAGGGAAGAGGAGGATAATGGTGAAGCTGTCGTTACCCCACCTCTTAAGGGAGTGAAGCCGTCGCTCCGCCCTGTAAAAACATCATTAGGATATAAGTAGAAGGTGAAGTAGATGCAAGAACGAAAAACATCGTTGCAACAATTAGATTTTACTCTGTTATTTTTGTTATTTGTGTTAATGTGTATTAGTTTATTAGCTATTTATAGTGGCACTACTGGCCAATATAATGTAGATGATATGTTTTTTGTTCGAAGGCAAATTTTATGGTTTGCTATCGGAACGATTTTACTCTTAGGTGCAATGAGTGTGGATTATGAGATGTTTAAGGTACTTTCCATACCAATGTATGTTCTGGGGATGATACTACTTTTAATTGTTCAGTTCACCCCGCTAGGAGTTGAAATTAATGGTGCACAACGTTGGATTGGAATAGGAGATAGTTTCCGATTTCAGCCATCAGAATTTGTGAAGATTTTCGTTTTAATTTCTTTAGCTCATTTACTCTATAATATTACGAAGACCCCTAGAAAGAAGTCATTTAAAGGGGATATTGTGCTTGTTCTAAAAATTTTTGGCAGTTGGCGGACCGCCATTTGCTTTAATATTAATCCAGCCTGACCTAGGGACTGCTTTAGTTATCGCGGCTGTCATGTTCAGTACCATATTAATGTCTGGAGTAACCTACCGAATGATTGGCCTTCTAATATCCATGGCCGTTGGTAGTATAGCGTTTTTAGTATGGCTACACAATAATGCCTTTGAACTTTTTAGTCTAGTTATAAAAAAACACCAGCTTGACAGGATTTATGCTTGGCTTGATCCGCAGGCTAATATTGCTGGGGAAGGATACCACCTTTTTCATGCAATGCAAGGAATCGGTTCCGGACAGTTATACGGAAGTGGTTTCGGGCAAGGTGTGAAAACACAAAGTGGGGTAATTCCTGAACTTCATACTGACTTTATTTTCACAGTTATAGGAGAGGAATTTGGTTTCGTAGGAGCGACTGTTTTAATTGTTGTGTACTTCCTCCTGCTTTATCGGATGGTTATTATTGCCTTTAATTGTAACAATACGTTTGGAACGTATTTAGTTGCAGGTACAATTGGGTTATTTATGTTTCAAATATTCCAGAACATCGGAATGACTATTGGTTTAATGCCGATTACAGGACTCGCTTTACCGTTTATTAGCTATGGGGGAAGTGCCCTTCTAACGAATATGATAGCTATCGGAATAGTCCTAAACGTGAATATTAGGACGAAGCATTATATGTTTGGTGAAGAAGATTAATTGAAAAATTTACAGCCAGGTGTCTCAATGATTTTTTGAGGCACCTTTTCCTTAATACAACACAAAGCTTAAGAAAACAATTTAAAGGAGCGATACAATGATAGTAGGCTTTGGTAATTTAGCTAAATCAATTATTCATATACTGCCTCAAAGCTTTTCTATTTCTGTGTATTCCAGAACAAAATCAAAAGTAGTGGAAGCGTCTGAGGTAGATCAACGAATTCAATGGATAGACCCTTCTGCATTTCACAGTGAAAAAGAAGTTTGGCTAATGCTTCCCCGAGAAGAAATTCCTGTTTTTCTAAAAAGCAATATAAGTAATTTTCAACAAGGGACTATCTTTTATTATTGTGCCACAAAAGGTTTTTCAAAGGAGATTAAACCTATTGTAGGTAGTTTAGGAGAAGTTGTTCCAGTAAAGTTCATTATTCAAGCTGACCAGTTAATGAAAGATAAAAAGGGAATGGCAGCTATTCCTAACTCTCAAAAACACTACAAGAAAAAGGTTGAAGATTGGTTAGGTAACGGGATGGAAATAGTAATAGGTGAAGAGGAAGATATATTGTTTTTAAATAAAGCAACTACAGAAAAAGCTATTAATTTGATTATGGACCTGCAAGATGAAATGGGAAAGAAAGGTATCCCATCCCGATTAGTAGAGCATGCAGCGAAACAAATAGTACCAGGGGTCATAACATCTTATTTAAATAATTCTTTAGGTGGGTTCGGGAAAGGGATAGTAGAAGAAAGGAGAAAAAGAAATGAGGGCAGATAAATTATTGGCAAACATGGGGTACGGGTCACGAAAGGACGTAAAGAAACTCCTGAAAAAAGGTGCATTAACGAGCAATGGAGAAGTAATTAAAGAAGGAAAACAACATATTGATCCTGAAAAAGATGAAATTCTCCTCTTTGGGGAGGCGGTAGACTATAAGCCATTCATCTACATTATGATGAATAAACCAAAAGGGGTCATCTCTGCAACCGAGGATTTAAATGATGAGACCGTGATTGATTTGCTGGAGCAAGATGATGCTGTTTATGAGCCATTTCCCGTTGGCAGACTCGATAAAGACACTACTGGACTGATGCTTTTGACCAATGATGGTAAATTGGCACACCAGCTCACAGCTCCTAAAAAAAAGGTAGATAAAACCTACCGTGTACATATTGATAAACCTATTTCAACCGAGGACAAAGACGCTTTGGAGCAGGGAGTAATGCTCGACGATGGCTATATGACGAAACCAGCAATTGTTACTTATCTTGAAGGCGAGCAAGACAATGTTGTTCACTTAACCATTACAGAAGGGAAATTTCATCAAGTGAAGCGTATGTTTAAAGCAAGGGGAAGAACGGTCATAGCTTTAAAGAGGGAGCGAATTGGGACTCTTTATTTGGATCCAGAGCTAAAGCCTGGAGAATATAGAGAATTAACTGAGGAAGAGTTAAAGGGGTTAAAGGGGCAGGAAGAAGATTAAAGAACTTCAATGAAAGGAAAAGGTTCAGAAAGTAATATTAAGCCCTGTTAAAGGCGAGTGTTGTATTATTTTTCGAGAAGCGTTGTTTTTTATTGGAAAGAGCGAGATTTGTATAGCAAAAATTATCATTTAACGCTAACAGAGCCTAACATTAAAAATCCAGGTTAATTATGAAACTTTTACTTTACGGTTGGTAGTTGTCCAATTTCCCCTTTGGTGACTTTCAACTAATTTATTGTATTGTAATATGTGTAAATCCCGTTGTATCGTTCGCTGAGTTATTCCGAATTCTTCAACTAATTCTTTTGTGGTGACGCTGCCTTTCTTTCTAATATAAAGGTAGATGGATTTTATCCTTGTCATCATTCTGTCAGTTGAAGCTTTCAAAAAACCCCTCCTTAAGAAGATTGTTGTGAAATAATTCGTCATTATTATCAAATGCTGAGCTTAGACTATGAATTTGATACCTCCTTTCTTTAAAATTAATATGATGATGGAAGAAAAAAAGAAGCAGAAAATTCTATAATAAGGACTTGAGGAGTTGTTTTTATGATAAATTGGCAACTTGAGGTTGAAAAAAGAAAAGATCAATTGATTAAAGATACACAGAAACTATTACAGATAAAAAGTATCCTTGATGAAAATACAGGTGTATCTGGTGCCCCATTTGGTAAAGGAATACATGAGGCATATTCCTGGATGTTATCGTTAGCAGAAAAGGATGGTTTTGAAACGAAAGATGTTGATGGCTACGGAGGACATATACAATGGGCAGAAGGTAAAGAGTTAATTGGAGTTCTCTGTCATTTAGATGTTGTTCCTGAGGGGGAGGGTTGGAAATCTCCTCCTTTTGCTGCTGAAATCAGGGATGGAAAGATTTTTGCCAGGGGGGCAATTGACGATAAAGGACCAACGATGGCCGCCTATTACGGATTAAAAATTGTAAAAGAACTAGGCTTACCCCTAAGGAAAAGAGTCCGTATCATTATAGGCAACGATGAAGAAAGTCAATGGCGTTGTGTAAAACATTATTTTACGAAAGAAGAAATGCCTGCTATGGGTTTTGCACCAGATGCTGATTTTCCCATTATTTATGCGGAGAAAGGAATTGCTGATTTTCATTATTGTTTTCAAAGCAAGGAAGAAGATGGTTACATACAGGAATTTATTTCAGGTGAAAGATTGAATATGGTGCCAGAACAGGCGAAAGCAGTAGTAAGAAATGTGGAGTATGGTCATTTAAAGCGGGCGTTTACTAATTTCCTCCAAAAACAGAATCTGAAAGGTTCAATGGTAGAAGAGGGAGAAAAGACGATTGTTACACTGGTAGGGAAATCTGCCCATGGAATGGAACCAGATAAAGGAATAAATAGTGGTATATGGCTGGCGAAATTTCTGTTTGAACATGTTGAATTACAACCTATGGAGCAACAGTTCTTTTCTGTAATAACTCCTTTTCTTAATAATTCTCGAGGCAACAACCTAGGAATAGCGTATAAAGATCCAGATAAAGGTGAGGTAACTTTAAATGTGGGGAAAATGAAATACAATTGTAAAACAGGAGGAGAAATTGGCGTTAACCTCCGTTATCCTCAAGGAGCTGACTTTAACCAGATTCATTCTCACTTGCAAGGCTTCTTTACGAAAGGGGGATTTTCTGCGTCCATTCAGACCCATGAACCTCCCCATGCAGTAGAAAAGGACCATCCATTAATCGAAACATTGTTAAAAGTATATGAACAACATACAGGGGAAAAGGGAGAACCGATTGCCATCGGTGGAGGTACCTATGCCCGGTCTTTAAAAGCAGGAGTCGCCTTTGGACCTATGTTTCCTAGCCAGGAAGACGTGGCTCACGAAGCAGATGAGTATATTTCAATTGAGCACTTGTTAAAGGCCACAGCAATCTATGCACAAGCTATTTATGAACTGGCGAAATGAAACAAAAAAACGACAAATAGTAATATGCTATCTGGCGTTTTTGGGTTTAATAGTGTGTTGATGTAAGTATCAGGGCAATGGCTTCGCTCGTCGCTCGCTGACAGGAGAAACCCACTCCTGTCAGCTCTTAAAAGAGTGCGACGGCTACGCTCATTGCTTCGAGATTTCTCAAAAAGCTCCATAAACTAGCTTTTTGAAAAGACCGCTAAGAAAAATCAAATAGATCTGTGGACAAATACCGTTCTCCTGTATCACACGCTATGGCAACAACTACGTCTTCTGGAGATAACCTTTTCGCCACTTGCAATGCGGCATAGCAAGCAGCTCCTGATGAAGGTCCTACAAGAATACCTTCTTTTCTCGAAAGTTCCCTTGTGACATCATAGGCGTCCTCATCAGAAATACAAAAAATTTCGCCGTAAACATTTTGATTTAAGATGGGAGGAATAAAACCAGGACTTGTACCCACCAATTTATGGGGACCTGGTTTACCGCCAGACAAGACTGGAGATCCTTTAGGTTCAACGACATGAGTAGTCATATTAGGATATTTCTTTTGTAATTCTTCTGCTGTTCCTGTGATGGTTCCACCTGTTCCAGATGCAGCTACAAAGGCTGCTAATGGTTTGCCGATCTTCTTCATTGCTTTTTCAATTTCCTTTGCTGTAGTATAACGATGTGCATCTGGATTTGCTTCGTTTTCAAATTGCATTGGCATAAAACTATTTGGAATTTCTTTTACAAGCTCATGAGCCTTTTCGATAGCACCTGGCATTTTTTTATCTCCAGGTGTTAAAACAACTTCAGCACCATAGGCTTTTAATAAATTGATTCGCTCCTGACTCATAGTATCCGGCATAACTAGGATAGAGCGATACCCTCTAGCAGCTGCATTCATGGCAAGACCAATTCCAGTATTTCCAGAGGTGGGCTCAATAATGATGGACTTTTCATTTAAGAGTCCTTCCTTTTCTGCTTGTAGAATCATATTAAAGGCAGCTCTGTCCTTTACACTGCCACTAGGATTCATAAATTCTAGCTTTAAATAAACGGCTGCTCCCTTTTCATCAGGAAGCTTTTGTAGTTTCACAAGTGGGGTGTCACCTATCAACTCAGCGACATTATTTACAACACGCATTGAAGCACGTCCTTCCCATAATTTTGTAGTATATGGTATATCCTAAATACGAATTAATTAAATCGGAATAATCTGCTTTTCATTGTACCATATCCTAACATTAAAAAAGAAGGTGATTCATTTGAAAAAGGGCCATCATTTTATAGGAATTTCTATCCCGAGAGAAGTGAAGGAAGAATTACAACAAATACAGGAAGTATTAGACTTAAAAACCTACTTTAATAAAGTTACTTATGGAGCAGACTTCCATATAACGCTCCTTTTTTTAGGTGAGTGGGAAAACAGAAAAAAAGTACATGTATGGAATGGCCTTCAAGAGCGATTAAAAAATAGTGACTCTTTTCATTTAACACTTAAAGATGTAGGCATTTTCGGCAATCATCACCGCCCGCGGGTAGTCTGGATAGGTGTCGAAGAAGAAAAGCGTTTAAGCGATTTACAATATAAGATTAAAGAAGAGGCAGCTACTTTCGATTTCCCTTTTGAAAACAGACCTTTTCGTCCACATATAACATTAGGAAAATCCTTTAAAAACAAAGGTTTACCAGCTATTGAAAAAATAAAAGTCCCAAAATTACAATGGGAGGTAAAGGAAATAGCGTTATTCCAAATAAAACCTAATAATAATCCTATGTATGAAGCCATTTCAAAAGTCTCACTTTCCATGTAAAATAGAGGTATAGGTAGTAAAAAAGAGAAAATAGGTTAAATTTACCTTTAGTTATATAAATCTTCATGTTGAACAATGGTAATTCTTCTTTACAATAGTAAAAGACTTCAATAAGATGGGACAAGTGTTTCTTTTGACATCGTTTGTTAAGAAGAAATATTCCCCCCTTATTCTTAAAGAAATTGAAGGTGAAAAAATTGATGCACTTTTTGGGTGAGGATTGGAATATTACTCCTGCGGGCGGCGCTACTGGAGATGCTTATGTTGCGCAGCAAGGTAAACAAAAACTATTTATAAAAAGAAACTCGTCTCCCTTTTTAGCAGTATTGTCAGCAGAAGAGATTGTTCCGAAACTGTTATGGACGAAAAGATTGGAGAACGGAGACGTGATTACTGCTCAAAAATGGGTAAATGGCCGCGAACTTAAAGCTCCTGAAATGCGTGAATCAAGAGTGGCTAAATTACTATCAAAAATTCATTCGTCTAGTGAACTTTTACACATGTTTATGCGGATGGGAAATGTTCCATTAACACCTCATGACTTGTTAGAAGGACTTCAATCTAGAGTGGTATTAGGCAATAAGATTGATGCACCTGTGGAAAAAGGTGTAGAGTGGTTGAGACACCATTACCATCCGTAAAAAACGAGCATATGGTTGTTTGTCACGGTGATGTAAATCATAATAATTGGATTATAAGCGAGGGAAATTTGTTCCTTATAGATTGGGATGGTGCTATCGTGGCAGATCCTGCGTTAGATTTAGCACCGTTACTGTATTTATATATACCTCAAAACCAATGGGAAGAATGGTTAAACAAGTACGGACTTAGTCTAACTCCTAATCTAAGAGCACGACTTCATTGGTATATGGTAGCCCAATGTGTGGAAAGTTTATTGTGGCATTGGCATCGTTATGAAACAAATGAAATGGTAAAATGGATTGAACTGTTGGAAAACTTGTCATGTGAAGGTGAAATGTTTAAAACAAAAAGCTGACTCTTAGGTTGAAAACCAATAAAAGAGTCAGCTTATTTTTACATATTCAGGGATATTCTTTTACATTAAAAACGTAGTATGCTTTTCGAACTCATTTACATAGGATTCCATTTCATCAAATGAAAAATTGCTCTTTTCCCCTTCTCGATCATGCTGAATTACGAAATTATCTAAATTCCTCAAGGCTGACTTTGTCTCCTCGGGTACAGACGGATTCTGAATTAAATCTTGGACCAGAAGTTGAATTTGTTCGTATTCATTGTGTGTCCCGTAGTGCTCTGTTTGTTGATTTCTTAATATATCCACCAATAACTGTAATTGGTGGTGGTAGCTCATTGACATTTATCCCACATCCTTTTTCGCCATGCTAGTAAAAGGATGTGTCTTTAAGAAAAAAAATTATCCACTAATTGATTTGAACAATGAATTGCGCTCCTGATTTTCGTTCTTTTTAAGTTATATTTCCCGTCCCTTTCGCTGTTCGTAATCAATTGTAACAGCTCCGCCGCCATCTTCAAGCATTTCCAGTTCCTCCAACCAGCGGGATATATTCGGTTTGTTAACCTCAATATGCTCTTTAATCGGTTGATTAGTTGTTAAATTGTTGACATACGTGTTAATTTCCTCAATAGTTCCATGGAAGTTTTTATTAAGTTCTTCGTAAGGTAGAAGGTCGATAATTCGATTCATCTCCTGAAACTGCGATACTTCACCATCTAACATATATTGCTGTTCTTTCAATATATCTCGTAAGCGGTGTAACAGGTCCTTTTCTTTAATCATCCTTCCTCACCCTTTCTATAATAGCGTAGTAATCTCTACCCATTTTAGACAAGCTTAAAACATTATAAGAAAAGGGTGTTATCCTTAGCCAGAATAGAAATAGTCGTGAAGTAATATAGACTATACGCCCCAAAAATAATAGTTGTTTTTTTAGGGTAAGGTTTAATAAAATAGTGTGGGTACTTATACTAAATATTATAGGACGTTGTATTATGGAGGTTGAAATATATGCGTTTAAGAAATAAACCTTGGGCATCAAAGGTAATCGTTGATAATCCACAAATAGTTGAACCAGATCCTAAAGTATGTAAGGGGAAATGGAACGAAATATTCGGGAATGATAACCCTATTCATGTGGAGGTTGGAACTGGGAAGGGGAAGTTTGTTACTCGAACAGCAGAAGCACATCCTGATTGGAATGTCATTGGTGTGGAGAAGTATGACAGCGTAATTATTACAGGTGTTGAGCGTCTTCAAGAAAAACCACAAAAGAATGTTAAACTGATTAAGGAGGATGTACAACAACTCACAGATTTTTTTGCCCCTAAGGAAATAGATCGCCTTTACATTAACTTTACAGACCCTTGGCCGAAAAATCGTCATGAAAAACGAAGGCTTACTTACGAAGGATTCTTGAAAATGTATGATGAAATCCTCAAGGATAATGGTGAAATTCATTTGAAGACCGATAATCAAGGGTTATTTGAGTACTCGCTGGAAAGCTTTAGTCGGTATGGTTTTAAGCTTAAAAACATTAGTCTTGATTTGCACAAAAGCGGGATGGCAGGCAATATCATGACCGAATACGAAGAACGATATAATCAAAGAGGAATTAAAATCTATCGTGTAGAAGCTTATAAGTAAACAGAAAAAATGGGGGAGAGGGAAATGGCAGGAGAACAATGGAGAATCGGTGATATGACCTTCACATGGCTTAATGGTGGGGTCACACATATGGATGGGGGAGCCATGTTTGGTGTTGTACCAAAACCCCTTTGGTCAAGAAAATATCCAGTTAATGAATCGAATCAAATTGAACTAAGAACGGATCCCATTTTATTGCAGGTAGAAGGAAAAAATATTTTACTTGAAACAGGTATTGGCAATGGGAAATTTTCTGAAAAGGCTAGACGTAATTTTGGGATAACGGAGGAAGCAAGCATAGAGAATTCCTTAAGTAATATAGGATTAACCTGTGAAGACATTCATATTGTTTTAATGACCCACATGCATTTTGACCATGCGAGTGGAGTGGCAAAGTGGGTGGATAATCAGCTTGTTCCTACTTTTCCGAATGCGGTGTTTTATGTGCACGAAACAGAGTGGGAGGAACTTAGGAATCCAAATATTCGTTCAAGAAATACGTACTTTGAAGAAAACTGGAAGCCCATTGAGCATCAGGTGAAGACGTTTAGGGACTTTGTGGAAGTTGCTGCTGGTATTAAGTTAGTCCATACTGGGGGACATAGTAATGGACATTGTATACTAGTGATTGAAAGAGCTGGAGAAAAAATCGTTCATATGGCAGATTTAATGCCAACTCATGCCCACCAAAATATATTATGGGTACTTGCGTATGATGACTATCCAATGGATTCTATTTCCGCTAAGGAGAAGTATCTACTGCCGGCCATCAATGAACAAGCTTGGTTTATTTTTTACCATGATTATAAATTTCGAGCGATGAAGTGGGATAAAGAAGGTAAGTCAATAGAAGATGCTGTTTTGAGAAATATAGAACCTGCTTCAAGAAACTAAATTGGAAAAGGGCGTCTTAAAGTGGAATATATCCACATCTGAGACGCCCTTTTCTATAATTTAATCTTCCTGCTTATTCAGCTTCAAAATGGTACCAGTTGCTGCGTCTACTAAAAATTCATAGGCACTCATTTTTCCGGAATCATCGGTACAAGTAATACCGCCACGATAAACGTTGTACGTTAAATTGTCCTGTTTAAATTCTTCCGTAATCATATGAACCCACGACCCATCAATGGTCCCTAAATGGTCAGTTTTCCACTTTACCATCTTTAAAGCTTTTTCAGGTGATAATTTACCTTGGTTTTTTTCGAGCTGACTTTTAGCCAAAAGAGTGACAGCAACCCCTGCCCCTACTCCTGCAGCAAAACGTTTCCACCCCATCGGTTTCACCTACTTTCTGATGTACTCACTCTTATTTTATTATATTTTAACGCAATACATTCTATTTTAAGTATAGCCGACAAAAAAATAAATGCCAATCTTTACCGTAGAAAATTAATTTTTATTTTCTGGGGAAAGTCTGGGGAAAATAAGAAAGGATTATTTTTGTCTAAAAATCTATCTACACCAAGGTATAATAGAGTTTTTACATGTTCGAAAATATTTGAAAAATAGTTCCGTTTACGGCAATGGTTTATTTCGATATGCGAAAAAAGTGGAAAGAATATGGAGAGTTCGTTAAAATAATAAAGAATACATAGTGAAAAGAAGGGAGTAAATATATGAAGCAGGAAACTTTTGAAATGTTTAAGACACTAACCCAGTTGCCAGGTGCGCCTGGCTTCGAGCATGAAGTAAGGTCTTACGTAAGGGAAGAATTAAAAAAGTACAGCGACGAAGTTATTCAAGATAATCTTGGTGGTATTTTTGGTGTGAAAAAGGGAGATGAGAATGGTCCGAAGGTAATGGTAGCAGGCCATATGGATGAAGTTGGTTTTATGGTAACCTCCATTACAGAAAAAGGGTTGATCCGCTTTCAGACTCTTGGTGGATGGTGGAGCCAAGTTTTACTGGCCCAGCGTTTGCAGATTATAACAGATAAAGGTCCTGTAATCGGTGTAATTGGTTCCATTCCTCCACATTTACTGGATGAGGCAAAGCGCAGTAAGCCAATGGATATTAAAAATATGTACATTGACATCGGTGCAGATAATAAAGAAGACGCAGAACGAATCGGTATTAAGCCTGGTCAGCAAATTATTCCTATCTGTCCAATGGAACGAATGGCAAATGAAAAGAAAATCATTTCTAAAGCTTGGGATAACAGGTACGGTGTAGGACTTTCCATTGAGCTTTTAAAAGAATTACAAGGAGAGAAAACGCCTAACATCTTGTATTCTGGTGCAACTGTTCAAGAAGAGGTTGGTCTAAGGGGAGCACAGGTGGCAGCCAACATGATTCAACCTGATATTTTCTTTGCATTAGATGCTAGTCCTGCCAATGATGCATCTGGGGAAAAGGATGCTTTTGGACACTTAGGCAAAGGTGCATTACTGCGAATTTACGACCGTACGATGGTAACTCACCGGGGAATGAGAGAGTTTATTTTAGATACGGCCGAGTCCAATAAAATTCCATATCAGTTCTTTATTTCACAAGGCGGTACAGATGCAGGACGTGTCCATACGTCCGGAAATGGTGTACCATCTGCTGTTATTGGAATTTGTTCTCGTTATATCCATACAAGCGCATCCATTATTCATGTGGATGATTATGAAGCGGCAAAGCAGTTGATCACCACATTGGCAAGAACTACAGATAATTCAACAGTAGCTTCTATTCGCCAGAACGTTTAATTCAATTCTCAGAGTGTGTCCCAACAGTGAAATTACACCACTTTTGGGACATGCTTTTTAATTAAATAGGAAACGGAGTTCGTTAGGTATGAAAACGAAGGTATATGTAGGTTCAATGAATCCTGCAAAAGTAAATGCAGTAAAGAATGTGTTACAACAAGATGCAGTAGTTATTCCACTAGATGTCCCATCGTCTGTATCCTCCCAGCCCATGTCCGATAAGGAGACAAAAGAGGGGGCTATTAACCGTGCCATGTATATCATTGAACAGGAACAGGCAGAAGTAGCACTAGGGTTAGAAGGTGGGATAATTACGGAAGAACACGATACAATGCTATTGTGTAACTGGGGAGCGTTAGTGACAAAGGAGAAAAACGTTTATACCGCTGGTGGTGCACGTATTTACTTGCCAGTAGATATTGCTGAAGAAATTCGTTCAGGTATGGAGTTAGGGAAAGTTATTGACAAGTGGGCAGGGAGGAATGATATAAGAAAAAAAGAAGGAACAATAGGTGTGTTAACGAATGGATTTGTAGATCGAACGGAAATGTTTCAACATGTAGTTAATCTACTTGTAGGACAATGGAAGTTTAGTCAGGGAAAGAACAAATCCAGATAAGATAATATTTTGATTCTTAACATAACGTAATAAATAGTAGACCTTACATATTCAGTGGAATAGTAAAAGACTTTCAATGACCTTACAATCAATGAAAGCCTTTCGATATATTCATCACAAACATAGTAACATAGGTGGCATTTAGTTTTCTTCAAAGATATACGCTAACCCTTTTAACGCTTGTTCCATCGTTTCAACAGTCAGTTGTGCTTTCTCTGAAAGTTCCTTTAACGGATGATGCAGGGATTCAGGGCGGATTAAAATCAATGGTTTATTCAATGCTATAGCTGTTGCAGCATCCATTGCGCTGTTCCATTGCTTGTATTTTTCTCCAAATAAAGCAACAACAACATCTGATTTCTTTAGAAGTACTTCCGTTCGTAAGTTGTTTAACTTAGAAGCAGCTTCGTCTTTTAGAATGTTGTTTGGCTGAGTTCCTAATATTTCTTCACCAACATTATCAGACCGATCATGATTTTCCATTGGTCCAACAAAAGTAATGGGAAGATTCAATTCCTCAGCTTTTCCTTTAAAAACTTCTCTCCAGTTATCATGAATTTGTCCTGCTAAGTAGACTGTTAAATGCACAATAAACATCCCCTTTCAAGTTGTTCTTCTATTATTGTATCTGGCATGGGTAGAAAAGGAAAATGATTCATGTGAAATCTACTTGAAAAAAACCTAATCCCCTTTATTTTTCTATAGTACATGTGTATTATGTTAGTAGGACTATTTTAGTAGGGGCTATGATGTATGAGGGGGAAATTAGTAATGCGCTTTTTATTGAAATTAACACTTTTAATTTTTGTAGGAGTAGTTGTAAGTGCCTGTAGTATTTCAGAAGAAAGAGCACAGGAGCTTGCTGAGACTTTCTTTGAGGAGAAAATCACCCAAGAACCTAAAACAATAACCTATGAATCAGACAATATCTCATTATATATTCCAAGCTATACGGATGTAGATGAAGTGGACGAGCATAATTTAATCTTAGAAAGAAGCGGCCACACTTATCTTCTTTTCTTAAATGATGTTACGGATTTTCAATCAAAAGAAGAGTTATTGGATTTTATGATGGTAGAGGAAGATCCATTTATCTTTCACATGGATGAAGTAGATGGTAAGACAACGTATTTAGTTGTTACGGAGTTTTCAGAAGAAGATTATAAAGTAGTAGTGGGGCATAACGGCAATAAAATAACTACGATTACGACGTTAAGGGAATTAAATAACGTATCCACGATTATGTTTGATATTGTTCAATCTATAAGAGAAAGCAATGAATAATTTTTTATGAAGAGCAGGGATGCTCTTTTTTCTTTGTTTAGGAAATTATATTTTATCTAAATGTGGATAACTGATGTTGACTATCGTCTAGCTCCAGCGCCCTATCGACGTTGAGAAACTTCCCTCACCTCGTCTACGATAAGTCGAGAGCGAAAGTCTCACGCCTTTCGACTCTCCTTTATCTCACTCGGCTCAGTCCAGTTTTCTACGTCGGAGCGGCAAAGCGCGCTTTGCCTCTTTGAGACAGGGCGCTTGCGCCTTTGTTCTTTAAATAATTTAAGATTTTCCTAACTATGTATACTTATTTCAAGAACGTTTAACATAATGAAAGCTATTACTATGAACTGGATGGTGAGAGACGTTGAAGGAGTTCATGCAAAAGAAAGGTGTACAGCCATCTTTTAAACGCTATTTTGTAGATGCTTTAAGTTACATGGCTCTAGGTTTATTTTCGTCATTAATAATTGGATTAATTATTCGGACTGCTGGTACATACGCTCCAGATGTGTTTTACTTGCCATTATTAGTAGATATCGGACAAACAGCAATGGATTTAATGGGGCCAGCTATCGGTGTTGCTGTTGCCTATAGTTTAAAAGCTCCTCGTCTCGTTTTGTTTGCAGCTGTCGTATCAGGGGGGGCTGGTGCAGCGTTAGGTGGTCCTGCCGGTGCGTTTGTTTGCTCCCTCCTGTCAACGGAGTTAGGGAAATTAGTGTCTCAAGAAACCAAGATAGATATTATTGTTACTCCATTTGTAACCATTGTTACGGGTGTCGGGGCAGCTATGACCATCGGACCTGGAATTAATTTTCTGATGACAAGCTTCGGGCAATTTATTAGTTGGTCCACCGTACAGCAGCCGTTTATTATGGGGATATTATTAGCTGTCTTTATGGGACTTGCCCTTACAGCCCCTATTTCTAGCGCTGCAATAGCTATCATGCTTGGGCTTGATGGAATTGCCGCTGGTGCAGCGGCAGTGGGGTGTGCGGCCCAAATGATTGGTTTCGCAGTAAGTAGCTATCGTGAAAATGGTTGGTCAGGGTTGGTGTCTCTTGGTCTTGGCACATCCATGTTGCAAATTGCTAATATTGTTAGGAACCCTTTAATTCTAATACCGCCCACATTGACTGCGGCGATCTTAGGACCAGTTGCCACAATGGTGTTTCTTCTAGAAAACAATCCAGCGGGAGCAGGAATGGGAACGAGTGGCTTAGTAGGTCCAATTATGACAGTTGAAACTATGGGAAGTACACCAGAAGTATGGACATCCATAGTTTTGTTGTTTTTTGTTGCACCTGCTTTACTAAGTTTGCTATTCTCAGAAGTGATGAGAAAACTTGGAGTAATTAAGCTTGGAGATATGACAATTCATCAGTCTTAGGGGGAATGAAGGGTGATCGACTTAACATCATTGGAACAATATAATGAGGTAATTCAAGGGGACGGTACAGTATTGATGTTCACAGCTGGATGGTGTCCAGATTGTGTCGTTATTGAACCACATTTAGCCGAAATTGAAGCGTCTTTTCCACAAATGAGTTTTTATAAAGTAAATCGAGATGAATTTATAGAACTTTGTCAGGAACTAGATATTTTCGGAATTCCGAGCTTTCTTGTTTACAAAAAGGGACTGGAAGTTCATCGCTATGTAAGTAAAGACAGGAAATCAAAAGAGGACATCCTTTTCTTTTTAGAGGAAGCTGACAAAAAATAACACCAAAGGGTTGATTTAGGTAGTTTAGTAAAACTCTAAATCAACCTTTTTCTTAGTTGTAGGCATACGACTTTCGGATGAAAGAAGATGCATGATAAAATAGATGGGGATTAGGAGGATTAAACATGAAAACATTGGAAATTAAACGAGAAATAGAAGGGCAAATAACAAATGAAAATTGGGTCACTTCCTTTGACAGGGATTCTGAAAGCCTTCGAATTATTGATAAACGCTTCAATAAAGGCGTAACTATCCAATTATCTACACTAAAAGATAAATTTAAAGAAGATAAAGTAAAGGCATTAGCTGATGTTATGCGTTATGTAACAGAAGGGCTCTCCTTATTAGGAAAGGAAATTCAACTCAAAGGCAACGAGAAAAATATCTATCCAGTAATTAGGCCAGCATCCTTCCCTGTATTAGCAGGAGAAAAGGAGCTTATCTATTCGGAACATACAGCAGAAACTATTGTTTTGTATGTCATTGATCACGGTGCCTCTTTTTCCATGATTGATAAGGAATCAATGGAAAAAGAGGGACTGGCCAAAAGAGAAATAGAAGAGATGGCTCTTTTTAATGTCAGGTCATTGCCACATCCTTTTAAAGCTGATAAGGTTGCAGGTAATACATTTTACTTTCTTCACACCGATGACGGATATGATGCAAGCCGTATCTTAAACGAAGTCCTGTTAAAGGAAATGAAAGGAAAAGTAGAGGGAGAATTGGCGGTTGCCGTACCTCATCAGGATGTATTAATTTTTGCTGATATAAAAAATGAAACAGGCTATGATGTGTTGGCACAAATGGTATTTCAATTTTTTTCAGAAGGAAGAGTACCGATTACCGCATTACCATTTCTATACGAAAATGGTGAATTAGAGCCAATTTTTATATTAGCACAAAAAAAGCCAAAAGAAGATAAGTAGTCCTAGAAAAACGTGGTTTTCTTTAGTATCTAATGGTGAGTGGAAAGGGTTCATACACTCTTTTTTCTCACCATCTTCTTTGTCAAAATAAATAACCGTAAGTAGGTAGAGTAGATATGATATACTCAACTTAATAGAGCTTCTAAGAGATTGATTTTTGGAAAGGGGGAATTAGATGTCTGGATCATTTCCGCGGTTGTTCATCTCTCTAAAAAAGTGGCTTTTTCCAAATGTAGAACATAGTAATGAATATCAACATAAATCAATTCCATCCTATCGAATAGATAAACCAATAGAAGCACGCGTCATACATCAATACCCGAAGAAAGGTAATTTTCGATTTCCTGTAATAAAAGATGAAATTCCCATAACAACGGATCATAGAGAAAAAAATACATCTAGTACAAAATCAAATATAGTGATCAATGAAAAAAACTTCAACTGAACAAGTTAAAGAAAGAATGGATGTCCATAAATCGTTTCAAGGTACTATTTCTCCATCCCCCATATATGGGTACAGAAGACGACCTGAAAAAAACAAATCTATAGGCAAAAAAGATGACCTGCAGGAAAACATCAAAGAAACAGAAAAGTCTTTGGCTAATGAAAAAGAAAATTTTAATAGTTTAGAAATAGAGAAAAGGGATGAAGATGTAGAGTTAGAAACTAGTATGGTAAATGGGGATAACCCTGAAGAGGTTACCATAATGGAAAATAAAGGTGAGATCTCCCCTGTTGTAAAGTTATCGGATACGAAGGTAATTCAAGAGGTTAATACTAATGTGTTAGAGCAGGATCAGGTAAGGCTTCCTCGTGCAGAGAGAAGACGATTAGAACGATTAAAAAATAAACACATGAAATCTGAAAAAAACCCATACAATGTGATAATGCTTTCAAAGGATAAGTGGCAGGGAAGTAAAGAAAAAGATCAGAAAAAGAAAAGCTATCAATATCCAACATTAAATTTACTGGCATCTCCTCCTTTAAAAAAAGGAGTAACGGATGATTGGGTTACTTCAAAAGCTGAGAAACTGAACGAGACCTTTGTTTATTTTAATATAAAAGCAAGGTTGTCCACGTAACAAAAGGTCCTGCTGTTACGAGGTTTGAAATCCAGCCGCAGCCAGGAGTGAAGGTCAGTAAAATTACTAACTTAACTGATGATCTAAAACTGAGTCTTGCAGCAAAAGAAATTCGTATGGAAGCACCTATACCCGGGAAAAATACTATTGGAATAGAGGTACCGAATGATATAGCAGAGCCCGTATTTTTACGGGATATTATTCATCATTCTACCTTTCAAAAAAGAGAAAGCCCTTTGATTGTGGCCCTTGGTAAGGATATTGAGGGTGAACCAGTTGTAACAGACCTGCAAAAAATGCCTCATGGGTTAATAGCGGGAGCGACTGGCTCTGGTAAAAGCGTTTGTGTCAATTCTATTTTAATAAGCTTACTTTATAAAGCAACTCCAAAGGATGTAAGACTACTCCTAATTGATCCTAAGATGGTAGAACTAGCCCCATATAACGGGATGCCTCATTTGGCAGCACCTGTTATCACAGACCCTAAAGAGGCGACAGAAGGCTGAAGTGGGCGGTCTCAGAAATGGATCGTCGCTATGATTTATTTGCCAAAGAAGGAACGAGAGATTTAAAGAAGTATAACGAAAAATTAGTGGGTAGGGGTCAGAAAGAAGAAACCCTTCCGTACCTCGTCATTGTTGTAGATGAACTTGCAGATTTAATGATGGTAGCACCGAACGATGTGGAAGAAGCAATTTGTCGGATTGCCCAAAAGGCCAGGGCATGCGGAATTCATCTTATTGTAGCAACCCAGCGGCCGTCTGTTGATGTTATCACTGGATTAATTAAAGCCAATATACCAACTAGAATAGCATTTTCCGTTGCATCCCAAGCAGACTCCCGTACAATTTTAGACGGCTCTGGTGCAGAACGTCTTTTAGGCAAGGGAGATATGCTCTTTTTAGAGAATGGATCAAGTAAGCCAGTTAGGGTTCAAGGTGCCTTTGTTTCAGACGAGGAAATAGATAGAGTAATGGAACATGTAAAAGGTATGGAAAAGCCAGGTTTCTTGTTTGAAAGAGAAAGCCTTCAGTACCAAATGAATGAAGCCAATGAAGATGATCTGTTTGAAACGGCATGTGAATTTGTTGCTGAACAACAGGCAGCATCAGCATCCTTTTTACAAAGGCAGTTCCGTATCGGATATAATCGGGCTGCAAGATTAATTGATGATATGGAAGAAAGGGGGATTATTTCCCCCTCGAGAGGGAGTAAACCGAGAGAGGTATATTTGACAAAAGAAGAAATAAAGGAAAAAATAGATAAAAGAGGGGAAGTTTAAACTACACACTTTTCCTTTTTTTGAAATAAAATATGTTAAAGTAATATTTCTATTTTCAAAGCTTTAAAAGTAAGGGAGCGTAACTAGCTTTCAAGGTGTTAATGGGAGAAGAAATTTTTATAGCATCACTTGAGATCGAATCAAAATAATGAGAGGGAGTGTTCGTATGCAACAAATTCCTTTAGCAAATTTGGTTCAACATGTATCTCCGAAGTGGCTTCACCTTTTGAAAGAAGAAGAACGATCCCAATGGGTAGTGTTACGAAATGGGATACAGCATGTGGACGAAACAGATTTAGCTGAAATTGTAGAAGCGGTCATTCAAGAACATCAGAAATCCCCATTTTTTCATTAGTTTTATCTTTTATCGTATAATATGTTAAGGTTAAAAAGAAAAAATGTTTAGAGGTTAAGGAGCTATTGGAATGAAAGAAATCACTTTAAAGCTGCAGGGAAAGCTGAACCGTCTTACGAACGAAACTTTTAAGTTTGATGAGCGGGTTGGGGAAGGCTGGTTCTCTGCAGTCTATTTTTTAAAAACAAAAACGATTGCTGAAAAGTACAAGCCCAATAATACTGTAACGATGCAGTTTTTTCAAAAAAAACATGCTATTCTATGTGGAACAGATGAAGTTTTAGCACTCATTAACACCTTTGCTGAGAACCCCAAGGAATTAGAAATTCATTCTTTAAAAGATGGGGATAAAATTGAACCGTTTGAAACGGTATTAACCATTACTGGTCCATATCAAAATTTCGGTTTTTTAGAAGGTGTCATAGATGGAATCTTCGCTAGAAGAACATCTGTGGCGACGAATGTTTATGAAGTAGTAAAGGCAGCAAAATCCTCCGGTGTGGAAAAACCAGTTATCTTCATGGGTGACAGAGATGACCATTTCACACAGCAGGCTGGAGATGGCTATGCAGCCTATATAGGTGGTTCTAAAGCGCAGGCAACCCATGCGATGAACGAATGGTGGGGAAAACGGGGAATGGGCACCATGCCCCACGCATTAATTCAATTGTTTGAAGGGGATGTGGTCGCTGCTACAAGAGCTTACCATGAGACTTTTCCAGACGATGATTTGCTTGCCTTAGTCGATTACAATAATGATGTCATTACTGATTCTTTAAAGGTTGCAAGAGAGTTTGGCAAGGATCTTAAAGGTGTTCGTATCGATACTTCTAATCATTTAGTCGATCAACATTTCACCCGTAATCCAGAAGTACTTGGAAGCTTTGACCCAAGGGGAGTTAACCCACAATTATTGTTCGCATTAAGGGATGCCCTTGATGGAGAAGGGTTTAACCATGTGAAAATTGTCGCTTCTGGAGGGTTTGATGCAGAGCGTATTGAAAGATACGAACGGATGAATGCACCTGTAGATATGTATGGAGTAGGAAGTAGCCTCTTAAAAATACATATTGGTTTTACTGGTGATAATGTCATGTTAAACGGTAAATCACAAGCGAAAACTGGAAGAAGATATCGTGAAAACCCTCGTTTGGAGAAAATCCAATTAGAGGGATAGGACTTTAAAAAGTTGCAATGGTTATGACAAAAGAGGGTGACACAAAAGGGTGGATTTTACCCTTCTGTGTCACCCTTTATGCAATGAACGAAGCCATTGCCAACATATTAATTTCACTAATGAGACAGCCTCGTATAAATTATTTTTTTACTGTTACGAAAAGAGATATAGGGAAAAAATCCATTATTGAACTTGATGGAGGAGAAACTGATGGAGAAGAGAGAAGCATCTTTTATAATCGACTTACAGAAAGTAAAAATAGAGAAACAACAGCAAACGGAAAAAGCTTTGAATGAGTTGTTGGAATCTTTTTTTAGATATTTGGATAAGGAAGTGAATATACGAGAAAAGGTAAGGGCTAGGGAAATATTCTTTTATAAAACATCCCTTAGTAAAGAATCAATAGACGATCCAACAATCGCCATGCATTTTAAATTTTGGTTTGGTTTTGATTATGTTACGGTTATAGGGTCAAGGTTGTTCGACATATTTATAAGAGAGAAGAAAAAAGCGCTGTCTAAACCTATGCTTGATATAAGTGGATTTTTAATGCTCATGTATTTGCAACCTGTAACGATTATTGACAGTGATTCCATTAGCCTTCGCTTTAAATCTTTATTATCAGCGGAGGATGTTACAACAGAAGGGTGCTGGTTTTTAGGAGAAAAAAAAGATTTTGACTAAAGGTACCCTTGCATTATTAAGATTAAATCAGGTGGGGAGTAAGGTTACGATTGTAGGACCACCAATTGTTGTAGATGAGATTTGGAAGCCAGAGGCATTATACCAGTTGGAGGAATTGAAAAAACAACATTCAAGTAGTATTAGGAAATACTTGAAAGAATATGGTATCGATTATCTAACTTATGAAATGAGGGAAGGATAACACTGTATATATTCATTCATCAGCTCTCTCCTCGTTGTTTAAGGAATGCCTTTAAAGCATAGAAAAATCTGCATCAAAAAGTTTCATGGTGACTTTCTAGCTTTTTTGCTATAATGGGTAAAGTGAAAATTGATTGTTCCCAATTTACTTGGAGCAGGCATATAATTAAGCGATATGGTAATAACAAGAATGGTTCTTATCTAACATTCTTAACATGGATTTGTGGAGGTTCCAATCATGACAATATACCATTTTATTGGAATTAAAGGATCTGGCATGAGTGCGTTAGCACAGATCTTGAGCGACATGCAGTATAAAGTACAAGGTTCTGATGTGGAAAAAGTATTTTTTACACAAAAGCCTTTAGAGAAAAAAGGTATCCCTTTACTGCCATTTCAAAAAGAAAATATTCAAACAGACCAGACGATTATTGCTTCTCCAGCATACAATGAAGAGAATGTAGAAATTCGTGCTGCAAGAGAGATGGAGATTCCTGTTCATCAGTATCCAACGTTTCTTGGACAGTTTATTGGACAATTTACTAGTATTGCAGTAACAGGGAGTCATGGGAAAACATCGACGACTGGTTTGTTGGCCCATGTCCTTCAAGAGGCGAAGCCAACGTCATATTTAATCGGTGATGGTACTGGTAAAGGGGAAGAAGATAGCGAGTATTTTGTTTTTGAAGCTTGTGAATACCGTCGCCATTTCCTCCATTACAAGCCGGATTATGCGATTATGACGAATATTGACTTTGATCATCCAGACTATTTTAAAGGAGTCGAAGATGTTTTTGCTGCCTTTCAAGAAATGGCCATGCAGGTTAAGAAAGCTATTATTGCATGCGGAGATGACGAATATTTGCAAAAAATTAACGCACAAGTTCCAGTCGTTTATTACGGCTTGAGTGAAGAGCATGATTTTTGTGCAAAAAATATTCAGCGCGACGAAAATGGAACTCATTTTGACGTGTTCGTGAGAAACTCTTTCTATGCTTCCTTTACAATTCCTGGTTATGGTAAGCATAATGTCCTTAACGCTTTAGCTGTTATTGCCCTTTGTCACTACGAGGCAGTAGATGTGGAAGTTATTCAAGCGAGATTAAAAACTTTCCAAGGAGTTAAACGAAGGTTTAGTGAGAAGGAATTCGGTGATCAAGTTTTAATCGATGATTATGCCCATCATCCAACGGAAATCGCAGCAACAATCGAAGCAGCCAAACAAAAATACCCAAATAAAGATGTGGTAGCTGTTTTCCAACCTCATACCTTTACTCGAACAAAAACCTTTTTAGGAGAATTTGCTGAAAGTTTAAAAACTGCTGATCATGTATATCTTTGTGATATTTTTTCCTCGGCAAGGGAAAGAGATGGAGAACTAACGATCAATGACCTTCTAGATAAAATTCCGGGGGCTAAGCTAATTACAGAAGAGAATATTACCATATTGAAAGAACATAAAAATAGTGTCTTATTATTTATGGGTGCTGGTGATGTACAAAAGTTCCAAACAGCCTATGAGAATAGCCATTAAGGATAATAACGAAGTAGTTTATAAACGAAAGAGGTTGACTTAAAAGGGAAAGTCCTTTTAGTCAACCTCTTTCTTAATTAAATCTTAACCGACTAGGTTTGCCACTTCGATAGGCGGGCGCCTTGCGCTTTTCTTATAGTAGTAGAAACCATAGAGGGAGTTTCACAATAGCTTACTTTAAATTTTCTGGATTTAAGGCTTGTAGATCTTCTGTAATAAAACGGCCATTTTCCCTAATAAGTTCTCCATCAAAATAAATATTTCCGCCACCATATTCAGGACGTTGTATATTAACAATGTCCCAATGAACTGCTGAGTCATTGCCGTTATATGCATTTTCATAGGCTTGACCTGGCGTGAAATGGAAGCTACCGTCAATTTTTTCATCAAATAAGATGTCTTGCATTGGATGAAGGATATATGGGTTAACACCAATGGCGAATTCACCAATGTATCTTGCTCCCTCATCCGTGTCTAGAATGGCATTGATTTTTTCGTTATTGTTTGCAGTTGCCTTAACGATTTTGCCGTTTTCAAAGGTGAACTGTATGTTTTCAAAAGTAAACCCTTGATATGGTGATGCTGTGTTATACGTTATGGTGCCATTTACGGATTCCTTGACTGGGGCAGTATATACTTCCCCATCAGGAATGTTAAGTCTTCCAGCACATTTTATGGCAGGTATGTCTTTAATAGAAAATGTTAAGTCTGTGCCTTCCCCAGTAATACGTACTTCATCTGTGTTATTCATTCTATCCACTAGGGCTTCCATGGCTTTATCCATTTTACTATAATCTAAATTACAAACATTAAAGTAAAAATCTTCAAAACCTGCTGTACTCATTTTCGCCAATTGTGCCATGGATGAGCTAGGGTATCTCAACACAACCCATTTCGTTTTAGGAACACGAATTTCCCTATGTACTTTTGTTCCAACAGTTTTCTGATGTAAAGCCATTTGTTCATCTGGTACATCAGACAGTTCATTAATATTATCTCCTGCTCGTAGCCCTATGTAAGCATCCATTTGTTTCATTACATAAGCCTCAAAATCAGCCGTAAGTTCCTGCTGTTCAGAGGAAGCCCCCATTAATAAAGAACGGTTAATTTCATGATCCTTTAGACTAACAAAGGGATGTCCTCCCGCCTTATAAGCCTCTTCAACAAGGGCATTTACCAGTTCTTTTTGCAATCCAAAATTTTCAATAAGAATTTTTTCCCCTTTTTGCAGATCGACAGAATAGTTAATTAGATTTCTGGCTAATGTTTGAATACGTGGATCTCTCATGTTAAAACCTCCAATTTTTAACTAGGTAATTAGTTAGGAAATCTAATAAATATTTTACACATTTCTGAAGAAATAAACCAGTATTGTTTAGAAGGCAGGAATAGGGGGTATTTTGTAGAATACTGTAAGTAAAGATTGATATGATGATGTTCAAACGCTAGATTGGATTAGCTTTGAAGAAATCATTGGAAAAAGGTAAAATAAAAGGGGAATAGGAGGTGCTAGTCATGGACAACTTGTTATATATTAGTGTTACCATCATCGCAGTTGCATTTGTGTTCTTAGTGTATTTTTTAATTAATACATTAATAGCGATGAGAAAGACCTTAGAGAGTGTTTCAACAACAGTGGAAGGTCTCCAAAAGCAAGTTGATGATATAACGAAGGAATCTGCCCAATTAATACATAAATCAAATCTTTTAGCAGACGATATTCAACGGAAATCTAATTCCCTCGATTCGTTATTTTTGGCTGCGAAAGATTTAGGAGATTCGGTTCAACGAATTAATTCTTCTGTTAAGCGTGTGTCTGATGCCGTATCTAAAACAGCAGAAGAACAATCGGACCAAGTAGCTCAGGCTGTTAAGTGGGGGAATGTCGCAATGCAGTTTTGGGAGAAGTGGCAGATAAAAAAAGCAGAGCAAGAAAAAAAGAAGCAGGAATGAGTCTATAATAATTAGATAAACATGGTAGTAGTATTTAAAGGAGGAAGGTATATGGCTGAACAAGAGAAGGTAAGAGAAGGAGATGGCATGAACACCAAGGATTTCTTCATAGGCACTATAATAGGGGGGGATCATTGGGGCTTCTGCTGCTTTACTGTTAGCACCGAAGCCTGGAAAGGAATTAAGACAGGACATTAATGAACAAGCTAAGGTTGCTCGAGAAAAAACAGCTGATTGGACATCTCAGGCAGTTGAGAGGGGAAATCAATTTGCAAGCTCTGCAAAAGAGAGTACAACGTCCTTCGCAAAAACAGTTTCTGACCAATCAGTTAGCTTATTGGATAAAGCAAAAGACTTAGCAAGGTCCGTTCGTAGAGATGTTGATGAATTAACAGAATCAGCAGATAGTTTAACGGATGATTTAGAAGGGATTAGCGAAGAAATTGCTGCCTCGGTAAAAAAAGAAGTGGAAGATTTACAGCGATCTGTTGAACAACTGGTGCGAGAAGTGGAAGAACGGGAAAAGGAAGCTAGAGAGAAGGGTTCAGAAATCAATGAGCTTTAGAAAGGTAACTACTTTTGAAGAATTCATCTCATTACATGAAAAATATGCGACATTCTTTTTATTAAAAAATAGTACTACTTGTCCCATAAGTCACGAAGCGTTTAAGGAAACGGAAAAATATGCAACAGAAAACAATGAAGTACCTGTCTTTTATTTAAATGTACAGGAATCCAGGCCCTTATCTAATGAGATAGCAGATCGTTACGAAGTTAAACACGAATCTCCTCAATTGTTGCTTTTTCATGGTAATAAGGTTGCATGGCACGAATCTCATTGGAAAGTGACGAAAAAAGTATGGAAGAAGCATGGGCTTCTCTAAATAATTGACTATAAAGAAAAGAGAGTCAAATGGAACCCTCCTTGATTTCTCTTTTTTTTGACAGAAAATAATAATATTTGCATTAGGTAGGAACACTTTTATTGAAATTAGCGTACAATATAGGTAACATGCATATAAGCTTTATAAGAACAAAAACACTTTAGCGCTTAAAAAGCGTTTAATTGTTAAAGAAAGTTCGTGACATTAGGGATTTAATCGTTTATAATGGTTTATAAATTCGATTGACATGCAGGAGAGGAGTTTTAAAGGATGGGTAATGAACAACTAGAAGAGTTAAGGGACCGACTCGATAAGGTGAACCTTCAACTGATGGAGGTAATTAACGAAAGAGCGAGCCTTGTGAAAGAGATTGGAAAGGTTAAGAGTGCACAAGGCGTGAATCGTTTTGATCCTGTTCGGGAGCGGAAGATGTTAAATCTGATCGCGGAAAACAATAAAGGGCCATTTGATACCCCTACCCTGCAGCACATTTTCAAACAAATATTTAAGGCGAGCTTAGAACTGCAGGAAGATGACCATAGTAAGGCACTTCTCGTATCAAGAAAAAAGCATCCTGATAATACGCTTGTAAAAATTAATAACGAGACAGTAGGAGATGGCAGACAACGATTAATAGCAGGTCCATGCTCCGTTGAAAGTTATGAGCAAGTTGAAGAAGTGGCGAAAGCTCTGAAAGCAGAAGGGATCAAATTTTTACGTGGTGGTGCTTTTAAACCGAGAACATCTCCATACGATTTCCAAGGTTTAGGGGAAGAGGGTTTACAAATTCTAAAAGACGTAGGGAAAAAATACGGTTTAGCAGTCATAAGTGAAATTGTTAGCCCCCAGGATATTGAAATGGCCGTGCAATATGTAGATGTCATTCAAATCGGTGCGAGAAACATGCAGAACTTTGAATTATTAAAAGCGGCAGGTAGTGTAGATACACCAGTTCTGTTAAAGAGAGGGCTTGCTGCTACCATTGAGGAGTTCATTAATGCGGCAGAATATATCCACTCTAAAGGGAATGGCAACATTATGCTATGTGAGAGAGGGATTAGAACGTATGAAAAGGCAACTAGAAATACGTTAGATATATCTGCTGTACCTATTTTGAAGCAAGAAACCCACTTACCTGTCTGGGTAGATGTAACTCATTCAACTGGTAGAAGAGACTTACTTCTGCCTACGGCAAAAGCAGCATTAGCAATAGGCGCTGATGGAGTAATGGCTGAAGTTCACCCGGATCCTGCTGTTGCTTTATCAGATTCAGCACAACAGATGGATATTCCACAATTTAAGGAATTTATCTCTAACCTTATTGAATCAGGTTTGTACAAACGGGAAATGGAAACTGTTTACAATAAGTAATAATTTTAGGGTATATGAAGGGATTGCCTTGGTACATCCTTTTTTTATTTCCCAGTTTGACTATAACTTGGAGAGTAAGTTAAGTATAATTAATTATTAGAAATGAAATTCTATACATAAAATCGGATAGCGGAGATGTTTCAAGTTAAGACGTCTTTCACAGTGAAAACAGATGATTTTGGAGAAAGAAATTGCTTCCTGCCTTAAATTGTCGTATTATAGCATTAAATTATGAAAGTATGAAAGGGAATAAGTGGTAACTTCAAGGAGGATAAGAGAAATGAATATAACTATTTATGATGTTGCAAGAGAAGCAGGGGTTTCGATGGCAACTGTGTCAAGGGTGGTTAATGGAAACCCTAATGTAAAACCAACCACGAGAAAAAGAGTTTTAGAAGCCATTGAACGGTTGGGTTACCGACCTAATGCTGTTGCAAGGGGATTGGCTAGTAAACGTACTACAACGGTGGGGGTTATTATTCCTGACATATCCAATATATTCTTTGCGGAACTTGCTAGAGGTATTGAAGACATTGCTACGATGTATAAATATAATATTATTCTTTGTAATTCTGACCAAAATAAAGACAAAGAAATACATCTAATAAATACATTATTGGAAAAGCAAGTGGATGGTATTGTGTTCATGGGTGGAGAAATTACAAACGAACATGTGGAGGCCTTCAAGAAGTCACCAGTACCTATTGTTCTTTCGGCAACAGTAGATCCAAATAAGGAATTTCCTTCCGTTAATATTGATTATGAACAAGCTTCTTTTGATGCTGTATGGTCCTTTATCGAAAAGGGACACCAAAAGATAGCTATGCTTTCAGGAACATTAGAAGACCCGATTAACGGCTATTTAAAGTACGCTGGATATAAACGTGCACTGGAACAAGGAAATATTCCTCTCAATGATGATTTTATAGTAATTGGAGATTATACATATGACTCTGGTTTAGAGGGAATGGAAAAACTGTTAAGCTTAGGTGACAAGCCGACAGCAATTTTGCGTCAACCGATGAAATGGCTTTAAGGATTAATACACGGAGCCCAAGACGCAGGCCTACGATGTACCTAATGACTTTCAAGTGATAGGGTTTGATAACACCCGCTTAGCTACAATGGTACGTCCAACCCTTACATCAGTAGTTCAGCCTATGTATGACATTGGTGCTGTGTCCATGAGACTTCTTACTAAGTACATGAACAAAGAAGAAGTAACAGAAAACGTAGTTGTACTTCCTCACCGTATTGAATTTAGGCATTCTACGATTAATACAGATTAACAAGCCAATAAGTGGTATAACCGGGGAATTTCTCCGGTTTTTATTTTGAGTGGAAAGGGTGGTAAATAATGAATTTTGGGATTATCGGAGCGATGAAAGAAGAAGTACTTTTTTTCAAGGAATCAGTTAATGAATTAACGGAAATTAAAAAGGGAAAGTTAACTTTTTTACAGGTGAATGGCACGGATTTGAAGTCGTTATCAGCCAAAGTGGTGTAGGAAAGGTAAATGCTGCAATGAATGCTCAGATAATGATTGATATGTTCGAAGTAGATAAAATAGTTTTTACAGGAGTGGCTGGAGGAGTTGAAGAGCAATTGAATGTTGAAGATGTTGTTGTTTCGACAAGTTGCCAGGAGCATGATATTGATGCCAGTCCGTTAGGGTTTGAGCGGGGTACAATTCCAATGTTTGATGGTAGCTCTATCTTTTCTGCTGATAAAGAGTTGGTGGAAAAGGCCCATAAAGGTGCTATGGATGTTTTGGCAGGAAAAGGAAAAGCTTATAAAGGGAAAATAATTAGTGGGGATCAGTTTATAGCAAATAAAGATGAAGTGAAATTATTAAGAGAGTTGTTTTCGCCAGCGTGTGTTGAGATGGAAGGGGCAGCAGTTGCACATGTATGTAATTTCAATGAAATACCTTTTGTTGTTATTCGAACCATATCTGATAAGGCTAATGGAGAAGCTCCAGCGAGTTTTACGGAGTTTGTAGATAAAGTGGCTCAAACCTCATCGAGAATAGTGGAGGAAATCCTTAAGGGATATAGATACTAAAGTCTGGGTGACTATAAAAGGGCAAGAACCGCCCTTTTATAGTCACCCCCCATAAGGCTTTTCACTTTGCTGTAGGTCTTCTATAGTCAATACTTTCTCTTCCACAAAAAGCTAAGGGCATTTAATACCGTGCGGTCGTTTTTCTTAATGATTTCCTCTCGCCGTGGTATTGGTGGATATAAGTTTTCTTCATCATGCCAACTGTTAGGGAGCAGTGTATCTGTGTCGGGCTGCCACTTTTGCTGCCAAGCTTGTGGAATTGGATTATTTAAAATTGCTGTTTGGTTCGTCATCTCAAGCCAAATCCCAGCCCATGCACGTGGGACAACTCGCCATATATCATAACCGCCCCCTCCAACAGCAATCCAACGGCCTTCACAGTATTCATGGGCTAACTCATGAGCTAATTTTGGAATCTCATAAAATAAGTTTGCCGTCCCGCATAAATGTGTCAGAGGGTCATAGTAATGAGCATCAGCACCGTTTTGTGTAAGAATAACATCAGGTTTAAAATAATCTGCTACTTCCCTCAAAACTTGTCGGTAGGCATCTAAAAAGGAATCATCTTCCGTAAATGCTTCAAGAGGAACATTAAAACAGTAGCCATGTCCATCACCATGGCCCCTTTCATTCACACTTCCTGTGCCTGGAAAGAGAAATCTGCCACTTTCATGAATAGAGACTGTACATACATCATTTTCGTTATAAAAAGCCCACTGCACACCATCCCCATGGTGTGCGTCTGTATCAACGTATAATACTTTACCTCCGTATTTTCTCCTTATATATTCAATAGCAATAGAACTATCATTATAAACACAGAAACCAGAGGCTTTGCCACGAAATCCATGATGTAATCCACCACCAAGATTAAGGGCATGCTTTACCTTATTCTCGAAAACCAAGTCTACAGCTGCTAAGGTTCCTCCCACGAGCCAAGACGCAGCCTCATGCATCCCTTCAAAAACAGGTGTGTCTTCGGTCCCTATACCATACTTTGTTTCGAAGTGATTCCGCTTTATTCCATCACTGGCTTCTATTACTGCTTTTACATAATCTTCATCATGAATATATAATAATTCCTCTTTCGTAGCCATTCTAGCAGGGAGTATGGAGTTACTGTCTAGTGCTCCTGATGTGATTAAGAGGTCATTAGTAAGCAAGAGTCTCTTTTGATTAAAGGATGATTCTCACTAAATTTATATCTTAATTGTTCGGGAGAAAAAATAAATCCTGCTTCTTGACTCATAATCTCATCTCCATGTCTGGCCATAAAATATGATAATTATTGTCTTTTAATGTCTTAATAAGAGGACGTAGGTCCATTGTTTGTAAGCGGAAGACGAGTATCTTTTTCGACTCATCCATGCTAGGGTATATAAGGACACTATGAATATTAATTTTATGTTCTTTTATTAAAGCTGCCACTTCTGCAAGCATACCGCTTTGATTCAAGACCTCTACTTCGAGTCGGGATGATGGTAAGTCTGCCCCTGTTAATTTCACTAGATTTTTCAGTAAGTCCTTCCCAGTAATAATGCCGATTAATTTACCATTATCTTCTACAGGCAAACAAGATATCCTGTTTTCCATCATCATGTTTGCTGCTTCTTCAACAAAGTCATAGGGTAAAGCAGTTAAAACATCTGTCTTCATAATCTCTTTAATTGGACATTGTAATACATCCTTGCTGCAATTTCCTAATGAAGATGGACTGGCATCCCGTAAATCCCTGTCAGATACAATTCCGATAATTTCTTTTCGCTCATTTACAACAGGGAGGTGACGTATACGAAATTGCTCCATTTTAGACAGTGCGTCTTTTATACTTGTCTTATCAGTTATATAAACCACATCTGTTGTCATAATGTCTTGGATCATCATTGATAATCACTCCTTAAGCAATAAGGTAAAAGTAAGTATGAGAAGGAACGATGTTAAAACATATACTTATGTTTAAACCTTACCCGGTTAAATTCGTGTACAGCGTCTGCTTTCACACGACTTCCTATTCTTGCCATTAAGCAGTTTGCAGGGTGGGAACAAATTTCAGGATCATCTGTCGCATACCATTCTAAACCGCCGGATTTCATGACTTTCTCCATAACATCACGATATTCCCATATGGAAAGGCCCGTACCTCTAAGATCCCAATGCCAATAATATTCAGTCGTTATAATAATGTAGTCCTCTACAGCATCATCCATCATAGCCACTCTTAATAAGTTTTGCGCTAATCCGTACCCACGGTAATTGGCTGATACTTCAATTGCTCCCAATTCCAACAAGTTATCTAACTCTACTTCTGACCACCGTTCAAGAGGGTCAGGATACAAAAAAATTGCATAGCCAACTATTTTATTACCTTCAAGAGCAACAATAATTCTGTTCTCAGGTAGTTCTACTACTTTTAGAAGGGCCTCATATTGTTGTTTTGGAGGTCGGAACGCTTTTAGTCCGTCGTCAAAACTGTAGCTGGAAAGAGCATCCTGTGTTATGGGGCCTTCAAGAATAAAGTTTTTTTCACCTTTTACAATTTCCGTGAAATGGTACGTTTTTTTATGCTCCATCTTTATGTCACCCTTTGTAATGTCTTCTTCTCTCACTATAACATAAACTAAATAGTAACGATTATTTCCTGGTTAAATTTCACAAAAATTATGAAAATACCACTTTTCTTTAATAACGATATTCCCATTAAAAAAACAGATAAAACATAAAAAGAAAAGAGGCTGTCTGAGGAGGTTATTAGTAACCCCCTCGACAGCCTCAGCCGATTTTGATTATAGCCTACTTGGAAAGATTTTTAAATGGTAGCCCAGAACCCTTGGAAAGTACTTGCAGTGTCATTGTCACTATCGTCATCATCACCGTTTCCATTTCCATTTCCATTTCCATTCCCATTTCCATTTCCATTGCCGTTTCCGTTCCCATTCCCATTCCCATTTCCGTTGCCATTATCGTTGTCATCGTCATCATCATCATCTTCTTTTTCTTTCTC
>JAJOJL010000132.1 GCA_021208645.1 Bacillus sp. (in: firmicutes)
TAATTGGGCAAATGGGGAGAGTTTCTTTTTAGGAATAATCATATTTTTTGTTTTTTCTTAGGGGCGTTTGGTGGTGTCATGATTACTATAGTATACCATCTGATGGATTATTTTTTGCCTGATGCTCCTCCAATTATTTTTGTTGTGGTAGCCATGGTTGTTGGGATCATTGGTCTGTTTTATGGTGTGGAAGTCATTGCGCGGATTTCCATTTTAGGGTTATTTTCCATTGCCCTGTTGAACATATTGATTTTATTAGGTTCCCTGTCTTATTTTGAGATGCGCCACTTGCTTCCCTTATTCCGTAACGGATTTTTGAACAGCTTGGAAGTGACGCGCCATGTAAACGCAGATTACGCCATGGGAATTCTATTTGTAGCAATTTATCTTCCCTTAGTGAAAGATGAAAAAAAGTGGTATTGGTATTCAGGGAAATCCATCCTCTATGGTGGATTCTTAATTATCATGTGGCCCATATTACAGGTTGGTGTTTTATCTCCTGAAGTAGCAGGTCAGTATATTGTCTCTTGTATGCAAATTGCAAGAAGTGCTGAAATAGGGTTATTTATCCATCGGTACGAATTAATTATGATTGTATTTTTCTCCTTATCAGCGTTAATTCAAGTCATGGTTTGTCTCTTATGTGGCTCCATTTCCTTAAAACATGTTTTTGGGAGTGAAGAACTTAAATGTTTTGTTTCTTCCAGTCAGTCTTTTATTTGGTGGATTTGGCTACTGGATTGTTAGGGATCATATTTGGGCTATGGATTATTTGACCTATTATTGGCCGAATATCGCTAACCCTGTCATGTTTGGGGTACCTCTATTACTCCTTTTGTTAGGATTTATTTTTAAGAAAAAATTGAAAAATGCCACCCAAAACAAAAAGGAGAAAGAAAACTAACTCATAAATGAGTCATCTTCTTTCTCCTTATAACCTTGTTCTTACCTTTTCTTTGATTTTTTTTGTTTCATTGCCGCTTGTGTACTCATAGGTTGCATTTCTGCCACTGGATTTGGCTGGCCCACTGGTCACTTTATATTGACTTAATTTACGGTACGGCATAATTTAGTTATCCCTCCTCCGTATTAATGTTCCATAGAAAAGTTGTCATCATTCATTAGCCTTCAGGTAGTGGCGCATACTACAAAGGTATAGGAGGTGAATAGAAATGAAAAAGTGGAATGAAGAAGGCGTGCCAAACTTAAATTTGACATCTGCTGACATTAAAGCTTCAAAGCTTGTTTCAAAAAAAGACGTGAAGGAGCGCGAGTTCTCTGAAGAGCTTTCTGGTGGAGGCGAGCGAAATGAAGCCATAGAAGAACAGATCCAAGGGGGAATTGTGAGGGGAGATGATTAATCTGAATTATCCTAGTTCGATCAACTTTTTGGGGCTGAGTCATGTCTAGTACATTTTTCTTCTAATATCATATTCCTCGTATAAATTTCAGGAAATAGCACATTCTATTTCAATGACAACAAGGGAAATTTTTAGGAGGTTCTTCGATGAATAGAACAAAGGGTGTAAATTTTCGAATCCTTATCATTAGCTTTGTCGTTGTACTATTATCTACACAAGCCTTTACGGCGAATACGGCCAATGCTTATGAAAGTGTCCCGACAGCAGGGGTTGCCATTAACGGAAAAATGGTCGATGGCATTAACCCAATTCGTTTAAATGGTCAGTATTATGTTCCGTTAACCCATTTGGGGAAAATTCTAGGTTATAATCATATTCAATTTGAAGAAGCTACGAAAACATATGAAATGACAGATGGTTCCACCCTCGTTCGAACGACAATGGGGGGAACGAAGGCAAGAAGGGGAAATGAATTCATTAATATTAATCCTCCAAGATGGATTAATAATACGGCTTATGTCCCCCTTGATGGAGCAGGATCCTTATTTAATGTGTACATTTACTTTAAGCCAGAAAACGGCTCCATACAAATTCAAAAACCAGCACAGCAATATCAAGTCAGGCAAGGGGACAGCTTATGGCTCATTGCCCAAGCCCACCATACAACGGTCGATGCCATAAAACGTACGAACAGTTTAGGCTCTAATGTTATTTATCCAGGGCAGTTGTTAAAACTTCCACCAGCTACAGAAATGAAAGAGATGGAACCGGCGAAGGAGCACCGGAAAGTGGAAGAAACAAATCCAGCCCCAGCCCCTAATATTCGGAACAATATTATTGCTGAAGCACAGAAATATATAGGTGCAGGCTATAAATTTGGAGCTACGTTAAATGAGGCCCCTTACTTATTTGACTGTTCGTCTTATACGATGCATGTCTTTGCCCAGCATGGCATTCAATTACCGAGAACGTCTCGGGAACAAGCAGCATTGGGAACAACAGTATCCCTTAACAACCTCCTTCCAGGGGACTTAGTCTTTTTTAGTACACCAACAATGTATTCAGATGGGCGAGTAGGTCATTTAGGGATTTACATGGGTAACGGAGATATGATTCATGCTTCTTCATCAAGTGGAGTTCATATTTCAGAAAACTTTATGAACATCGGCTATTGGCAGGAGAATTATTTATTCTCTAAGCGAATTATTGAATAAGAAAATAATTGGGATGCTCCTTCAGTAAAAGGAAGGAGTATCTTTTTTTATTGCCTCCCATAAAGATTTTTAAGGAAAATAATAGAAAAAAATCAGTTGATTCGTAGAATCTAAGCTCATTTTTTAGTAGAATTAATGGTACTACCATAATTTGTGAATATAACTGGAGAGGTAAAGAGGAAAATGACCATTAAAACAAAATTATACCTTGGATTTATGACGATTATTATTATGTTACTATTATTTTGTGTGAGTTTTTTCTATATTTTTAACCAGCAAAACAATAGTTTTTCAAAGGTTGTTACGGAAAACTATGAACGAGCTAGTTTAGCTCATGACATTCGATACATAACAGAAGTGACTGCAACAGAACTAAGAGAAATGCTTCTCATGGATTCAAGTGAGATAACAGAAGAGCAAATTGATGCCATGGCAAATTACCGTTATGAAGCTTCTGTTATTTTAACTTCATTGCAGCAATTGGCCAATGACGAAACACTAGAATTAGTTGCCTCCTTAACTATTTTAAACGATCAATATAGGGACCGGATAGATTTCATTGTCCAGAATTTGGTTAATTATTCTAATGAAGGCATGGAAACGAATTCTCCTGTTGTTGACCAGGATACGATACGATTAAACAATGAAATTAGAGCGGGACTTAATGCTGGAATTTATGACTTGATTCAATACGAGGAACAAAGTATGGAAGCCTCATTAATGGAGTCAAATGAGGCATTCGAAAGTACCGTGTCCTTTTTTCTTCTCTTGTTGCTTTCGGGAGTTGTTGTGATTGCTGCAGTCACAACCTCCATTACAAGAAGTATTAATCGAAGCATTGACAGGGTAAGAAACGTCATGGTCAAATTACCGGATTATTCCTTTGATGACCTTCCTAGAATTCAAGTGACACGGAAGGACGAAATAGGAGAAATTGCTCACGCATACAATCATATGGCCGCATCCCTTGAAGAAATGACCGAAAAGGAAAGACGATTAAATGAATCTTTAACAGAAGATAACTGGGTCAAAACGAATTATGCAGAAATTGCAGAAACCTTGCAAGGGGTGGAAGATTTAACCCTTTTTGAAAACTTGTTTTTAGAAAATATTGCTCCTAAAGTGAATGCTGTTTATGGTGTGTTCTATTTACGTGAAGAGGGAAATGTTTTACGAAAACAGGCAGGCTATGCAGATTGTGATGAAGTGAGAGGTACAGACGTCATTAAAATTGGGGAAGGGTTAGTTGGTCAATGTGCAGCAAGCAAGAAACTCCTTCAATTAAACAACTTGCCAGCCAATTATATTCGTCTAAAGTCAGGATTAGGAGAAGGGGAACCTACATCCCTCATCATCTTGCCAATCTTATTTGAAAGGGAAGTTATTGGTGTTTTGGAGCTTGCCAAATATGAATGCTTTACGCCTCTAGAAACGAAACTTCTAGAACAGGTTTCAGGTTCCATTGGTACAAGTATTAATCAGATTTTAAATCATCTCCAAATTAGCGACTTGCTTTCTGAATCACAAATGACGGCGGAAGAACTACAGTCCCAATCCGAGGAGCTTCAACAGCAACAGGAAGAATTGAAATCCACCAATGAAAAACTTCAGGAACAATACAAACAGTCCGATGAAAAAACGAAGGAACTAGAAAAAATTAAACTGGACTTGGAAGAAAAAGAACCGCAATATTGAATTAACATCCAAGTATAAATCAGAATTTCTGGCTAATATGAGTCATGAACTTAGAACGCCGTTAAATAGTATCCTGATCCTCTCTCAATTACTTTATGAAAATAGTAAAGGTAATTTATCAGAGGAGCAGAGAGAACATGCAGGAACCATTTATACATCTGGAAAGGATTTGCTGGAATTAATCAATGATATTTTAGATTTATCGAAAATTGAATCTGGTAAAATGGATATTTACAAAGAGGAAGTGGTTTTAGAGGATCTAAAAACGTTTGTTGAAAGTCAATTTACACCTATTGCCAATCAAAAAGGACTTGATTTTCAAATAAAGGTGGATTCAACTTTAACCCCGGTTATCTATACGGACGAACAGCGCCTGAAACAAATTCTCAAAAATCTACTGTCTAATGCCTTTAAATTTACGAATGAGGGCAGTGTCACCATCTCCATTGAGGAACGAATGAGAGGTGCTGCAGAAATGATTTTCTCTGTAGCCGATACGGGAATTGGCATTAGCGAAGAGCAACAAAATACGATTTTTGAGGCCTTTTATCAAGGGGACGGTACGACAACGAGAAATTATGGAGGAACAGGTTTAGGTCTTTCCATCACAAGGGAGTTAGCTGAATTGTTAAATGGGGAAATATCGTTGGAAAGTAAGGAAGGGGAAGGATCTATCTTTCGTTTTATCCTCCCTTTGAATAACACTGTCCATTTACTCAGTGAAGGGGAGGTTGCTGTAACTAAAGAAGACACTACGGAACAACCTGAACCAGTCCAACTGTTTGAAGATAATGGGAAAAAGGATGTAATGGAAATGACAGGACAGTTGCAGGGGAAAGAAGTCTTGATTGTAGATGATGACATGAGAAATGTTTTTGCCTTAACATCAGCGTTAGAAAAGCATAAAATGAAAGTTCATTTTGCTGAAAATGGAAAGGAATCCATTCAGCGACTATTGGAATTCCCAACGATAGATATTGTTTTAATGGATATTATGATGCCAGTTATGGATGGTTATGAGGCCATGGAGGAAATTAGAAAAATCGACTCCTTAAAGGATCTGCCAATCATTGCGTTAACCGCAAAAGCCATGAAAACGGACAGGGAAAAATGTTTAGCAGCAGGAGCGTCCGATTATATTAGTAAGCCTGTTGAGATGAATCAGTTAGTTTCCTTAATGAAGGTATGGATGTACAAGTTAGAGGGTGAGTTCAATTAATGAGATGATAGATCAAGAGAAAATAAATGGGAAGGTAGTAGAGAATATTGAAGTAGATCTTCTCCTAGAAGGAGTGTACCAGAAATACGGGTTTGATTTTAGAAATTATGCCAAGTCTTCCGTTAGGAGACGCCTACTTTTACGAGCCAAATACGAAGATGCCACTACCTTATCGGAGTTACAAGGTATCCTACTGAGGGATCCGGTCGTCATGAGAAAGCTTCTTAATGACCTATCTATTAACGTAACAGAAATGTTTCGTGATCCTAGTTTTTTTGCTGCCTTTCGTGCGAAAGTAGTTCCGAAATTACGGCACCTTGATTCCATCCGTATATGGCATGCAGGCTGTTCCACTGGGGAAGAAGTGTATTCTATGGCGATCCTTCTTAAGGAAGAAGGACTACTTCATAAAACGCAGATTTACGCTACTGACATGAACGAACAGGTTTTGGAAAAGGCTGCAGCAGGTAAGATTGAGTTGAAATTTATGCAAAGCTACACAAAAAATTATCAACAAAGTGGTGGAAAAAAAAGAGTTTTCCGAGTATTATACGGTGACTCAAAATTATGTGACCTTTTCTCCTGCTCTGAAGGAAAGGATCGTATTTGCTCACCATAATTTAGTGACTGACCACTCCTTTAACGAGTTTCATGTGATTATCTGTAGGAATGTGTTTATTTACTTTAATCATCTGTTAAAAAATCGGGTGTATTATCTTTTTAAAGAAAGTTTGAGTGAAAGTGGGTTCCTTTGTTTTGGGAATAAAGAGACCGTAACGGATGGGTATGCACTTCAATTCCTTCATGAAGTGATGGTAAAGAGAAAATATACCAGAAAATAGCCGAGTCTGCGGTGAAAAGGGAAAAGGAATAGAGGGGGAGAATATGGAAGTTGAAAGTAAAGTTAACGTATTAATAGTGGACGATCGAAAGGAAAATATCATTGCCTTAAAAGCTGTATTAGAAAACGAACAATACCAGCTCATTACTGCACAGTCAGGAGAAGAGGCATTAAGGCAAGTTTTAAAGTACGAGTTTGCAGTTATCCTATTAGATGTACAAATGCCTGGGCTAAGTGGATTTGAAACGGCAGAGTTAATTAAAGAGCGGGAAAATTCCAAGCATATACCGATCATATTTATAACAGCCATAAGTAAGACAAATGAACATGTAGATAACGGTTATTTAAAGGGTGCTGTTGATTATATCTTTAAGCCTTTTAATCCAAATGTACTTAAATCAAAGGTTGCTGTTTTTGTGGACATTTTCAAAAAGCAAAAGGTGCTGGAACAACGTCATGAGGAGTTGCAGCAAAGGACTGCTATTTTAAATGATAAATATAATAATCTAGAAGAGATTATAAAAGAACGAACGGAAGAGCTAGTAAAAACAAACGAACAACTGCAAATGTCCCAAGAGCAATTTAAAAAGGTATTTCATGCAAGCCCTAATATGCTGGCCATCCGTTCTTTAACAGATGGCAGGTATTTGAATGTTAACACAAGTTGGCTCCAGTCCACAGGGATCACGAAAGAAGAGTTAGAAACTGGCAACGTAGAATTACATATGAAGGCAACCTCTAAAAGCTTTATTTCACAACGAAGTATTCCCTTTGATTTAATGGAGGGACTTTATAATGAAAAGATACAATTTCAAGGAAAAAAACAAAGAGGTCCGTGATGGTTTGTTGTGTACAGAGAAAACAATGATTCAAGGGGAACCTTGCATTATAAGTATCATCAATGACGTGACAGAAAAATACAAACTGGAAAAACAAATGGCCAAACTGGAACGTTTGAATCTCGTTGGGGAGATGGCCGCAGGAATCGCCCATGAAATACGTAATCCCATGACGACTGTGTTAGGATTTCTACAGCTAACGAATAACGATCCAGCACAGACGGATACTACTAAAAATTATACCAATTTAATGATTGACGAATTAAACCGAGCCAACGACATCATTACAGAATATTTATCCCTCGCTAAAGATAAGGCAACGGATAAAAGTTTGCAAAGTCTCAATAGTGTGATTCGTGCTTTATATCCACTATTGCAGGCAGAGGCGTTAATGGAGAATAAACAAGTGCGGCTAGAGTTAGGGGATTGTCCAGAAATTAATTTTGATCAAAAAGAGATACGGCAGTTAATCTTAAACATTAGTATTAATGGCTTAGATGCAATGAAAGAATCCGGTGTTTTAACCATCAAAACGTTTAAAACGGAAGATGAAGTTGTTTTACAAATAAAGGACGAAGGTCATGGCATAAAGGAAGAATTATTGGAAACTATTGGGACGCCCTTTTTCACTACGAAAGATGATGGTACAGGGTTAGGCCTTGCCATTTGTTTTAGTATAGCATCACGACACTCTGCCCAAATTGACATTGATACTACCAAAAAAGGGACAAGCTTTTACATCCGGTTTCCACTAAAAACGTTAATGAAACAACCATTTAATTTAGCGGAAAAGTGATGTAAATAAAGGGGAATTAGCCATGGGAACCATTGTACTTTCAGATCGTGATGATACGGAGCGAGTAGGAATTCGCTGGTTTATTGAAGCCTACCACCTCCCTTTTCAGGACATTAAGATAGCAGATACGACAGAACAGCTTCTTTCAGTCATTAACAATCATCAACCGGATGTAGTGTATATGGAACTGGAAATGATTCCAAGTCATTTGTTCCAAAAGGTAGTAGATGCCATTCAGAGCTATGACTGCCATGTTATTTGCACCACAACGGAACCTGTTTTTGAGCGGGCAATTCAGGCAATTGAACTTCAGGCAAAGTCCTTATTAGTAAAACCTTTTTCTCCTGATAAATTAAAAAAAAGTCCTTTCACAAGCTGTCCAAAAACGGCATCAGCCAGTGAAGGAAGGGGCGCAAGACCAAAACTTGGAGCTGCCAACCTATACTAAATTGTTCTTTAATGAAGGAGAACAGAAGGGTCAGAATAGTTTCTTGTTAATTAAACTGGAGTATCAACGACACCATAAACGATGTTATGAGTGGTTGAAGGAGCGCTTCATCCCCTTTCCTGCTTACTTTTTTCCGTTAAGCAAGACGGTTGCATGTCTTTTGGAGACAGGGCAAGATCATGACAGGACCGTTGTGCAGGAAGAATGTCAACGGATGCTAGAGGATTGGTTAAACGAAGGGCTTGGACGGATGAATATTGCTGTTTATCCTTGTGACGATGCCACGATTTATCAGATGTACATGGGTACAAAGGAAATGATGGAGTTAGAATTTTACAAAGGCTATCAGCAAATTTATTTTGCCAATAAAAAAATAGATTTTAAGGATATAGACCCTTTTTTAAATCCTGAAGAGCAGCGAACATGGGTGACCATGCTAGAGAAACGAAATAAACAAGGAATAAAAAACTGGCTGTATAATTCCTTTGCCCAGTTTCCAGAGGATTATTATCCGCGCCCAGATTTAATGCGGATTAAATTGACGAGTATATTAGCTCAGCTTCGCCGTTTCATGTATACGTACAAATTAAACGGAAAGAAGTCTTTAGAAGAAAGATATCATCAAGTGTTTCAATTTATCTTATACGAACCTGTCCTGTTTAAGATTGTTCAGGAGATGCTTTTGTTTACGATTCAACTAGTCCATGAGGCTGAGGCGAAGGAACGGGAAGAGACGTATGATACGGTAGAGAGGGGACTTCAGTATATTGAAGCTAATTTCCACCAGCAGGATTTAACATTAGAGACTGTTGCCATTGCCCTTCAGCGTAGCCCAAGCTACCTCAGTGCTTTATTCTCGAAAAAAAGGCAGGAAACATTTGGTCAAATCGTTGCAAACTATCGCCTTGAGCGAGGAAAAAAGTTACTTCGGGAAACAGATTTAACGATTCAAGAAATAGCCTACCAGGTAGTTTTTCCGACCCGAATTACTTTACCCGTCTCTTTAAAAAAAAGGAAGGGACAACACCGAGACAATATCGGGGGAAAAATCAGGATAAATTTAAGGTTGAAGGATAATAACGATGTTATGTTAAAATTAGTCCTATTTTATTTATTGAAGGTCGTTTAATTGATAAGATTTTTCTTGGTTTTACAATATACATAATCTATCTATCCCCTCCCTTGTTTCTTAAACTATTAGTAGGAAGCTTGAGGAGGGATTTTTTATGGTAATGGAAAAGAATATAATGAAAACGCCTACAGGATCAAAATTGACGACGAAGGGCTGGGTACAAGAAGGGGCTCTTAGGATGCTGTTGAACAATTTGGATCCTGAAGTAGCAGAGCACCCGGAGGAGTTGGTTGTTTATGGGGGGATTGGCAAGGCAGCAAGGAACATTGAAAGCTTTGAAAAAATTGTGGAGTCATTAAAGAATTTAGAAAATGATGAGACGTTAATGGTCCAGTCAGGGAAACCAGTAGCTGTGTTTAAGACGCACCAGGATGCCCCCCGTGTGTTACTGGCCAACTCCAATTTAGTTCCTGCTTGGGCGAACTGGGAGCATTTTCATGAGCTAGACAAAAGAGGTTTGATGATGTACGGACAAATGACGGCTGGTAGCTGGATTTATATTGGCAGTCAAGGAATTGTCCAAGGTACGTATGAGACCTTTGCAGAATGTGCGCGTCAGTCCTTTGGAGGTAGTTTGAAGGGGACAATCACCTTAACGGCAGGGCTAGGGGGAATGGGTGGTGCCCAACCGTTGGCAGTCACCATGAACGGCGGGGTTGTTATTGCCATAGAAGTAGATGAAACAAGAATTAAACGGAGAATTGAAACAAACTACTGTAATGTTGTTGCCAAGGATTTACAAGAGGCGATCCAGTTAGCAGAGAAGGCAAAGTCACAAGAAAAGCCACTCTCTATTGCTTTATTAGGAAATGCCGCTGAAATATTACCGGAAATGTTAAGCATTGGGTTTATCCCTGATATGTTAACGGATCAAACTTCTGCACATGATCCATTAAATGGTTATCTCCCTGCAGGTATGTCTGTGGAGGAAGGAAAAAAATTACGGAAAGAGCAGCCTGAAAAGTTGACGACACTAGCCAAGAAAAGTATCGCTATCCATGTTAAAGCAATGCTTGCCATGCAGGAAAAAGGGGCGATTACCTTTGATTACGGCAACAACATCCGTCAGGTGGCAAAGGATATGGGAGTGGAGAATGCTTTTAATTTCCCTGGTTTTGTACCAGCCTACATCCGGCCACAATTTTGTGAAGGGAAAGGGCCCTTCCGTTGGGCAGCCTTATCTGGAGATCCAGAGGATATTTATAAAACCGATGAAGCGATTTTAAGGGAATTTAAAGATAACGAAAGCCTTTGCCGATGGATTAAAATGGCAAGGGAGGAAATTGCCTTTCAAGGACTGCCTGCACGAATTTGCTGGTTAGGTTATGGTGAGAGGGCTCGGTTTGGGAAGGTATTAAATGACATGGTCCGTTCTGGTGAATTAAAAGCTCCTATTGTTATTGGTAGAGATCATTTAGACTCAGGGTCTGTTGCATCACCTAATCGGGAAACGGAATCCATGAAGGACGGTAGCGATGCTGTTGCAGATTGGCCAATTTTAAATGCCCTTGTCAATGCCGTAGGTGGAGCCAGTTGGGTATCCGTTCATCACGGTGGTGGCGTAGGGATGGGTTACTCTCTCCATGCAGGCATGGTAATCGTGGCAGATGGCACGGACGAGGCAGAAAAGCGGTTGGAGCGGGTACTAACGACCGACCCTGGTATGGGTGTTGTACGTCACGCAGATGCAGGTTATGAGTTAGCAATCAAAACAGCAACGGAAAAGGGTATTCATATGCCCATGCTTGATTAATAGAAGAGGGTAAGTAGGTTAATAGTGTGAATGGTTTGGTAAAAAATTTGAAAGCTGACGGAAAAAAAGGAGGCGAAGTAAGATGGTAGAAAACCGAAATACAATCCTTTTCATTCGAAATGCAAAACAACTCATTACATTAAACGGAAGTTCTGAAGCTCCATTGACAAAAGAAAAAATGAACGATCTCCATGTTGTGGAAGGGGGATCCGTTTGGGTAGAGGATGGCAAAATTATCTCTGTAGGGCCTGACCAGGAATTGATGAAAATATATGGAGACCGACTAAACGAATCGGAGGTAATTGATGCCACAGGCAAACTAGTTACTCCAGGTCTAGTAGATCCCCATACCCATTTAGTTTTTGCCGGAAGCAGGGAAAATGAATTTGAGATGCGTTTAAATGGTGCAAGTTATATGGAAATTATGAATGCAGGTGGTGGTATTCATAGTACGACTCGCTCTACTCAAGCTGCTAGTTCTGAAATGCTATACGAGGAAAGCTTGGCTCGACTGGATAAATTTTTACTACATGGAGTGACAACCATTGAAGGGAAAAGTGGGTATGGGTTGGATTTAGAGAATGAATTAAAACAACTCTATGTGGCTAAAGAATTACAGGAAAACCATCCAGTTGATATTGTAAGTACATTCATGGGGGCCCATGCTATCCCCATGGAATACAAAGATCGTCCAGATGAATTTGTAGATTTAGTTGTGAATGAAATGATTCCGAGAGTAGCCCAGCTAGGGTTAGCTGAATTTAATGACGTGTTCTGTGAAAAAGGAGTATTTACTCCTGAACAATCGGAACGTATTTTAGAGGCTGGGAAGACCCATGGTTTATTACCGAAAATCCATGCTGATGAAATTGAGCCCTATGAAGGAGCGGAAGTGGCCGCAAAGGTGGGGGCCGTCTCTGCTGATCATTTGTTAAAGGTGTCTGATAAAGGGATGGAAGAAATGGCTGCCGCTGGAGTAGTAGGTGTACTCCTGCCAGGTACTGCCTTTTTCCTCATGGCCGAGTTTGCTAACGGAAGAAAAATGATTGATCGAGGGGTTCCTGTTGCCTTATCAACGGATCGAAATCCAGGGTCTAGTCCAACAGAATCGTTGCCACTGATTATGCAGCTAGGATGCTTAAACATGGGAATGACGCCTGCAGAAGTGATGACAGCCTCCACCATCAATGCTGCTCACGCCATAAAGCGAGGGCATGAGATTGGTAGTATTGAATCAGGCAAACAAGCCGATTTCGTCATTTGGGACGCACCAAACTATGCGTATATTCAATATCACTACGGTGTGAATTTAGTGAATACAGTCGTGAAAAACGGCAGAGTTGTAGTAGCAGAAGGGCAGATAGTAGCTTAGTGGTGCTGTTTGAATTTGTTCAAATAGTATTAGGGCAGGTTGAGGAAGGTGTTAAGAGGCAACTTTCTCTAAATCATCAACTTAGGGCAGGTTGAAGAAGAAATCAAGTCGTAACTTGCTTCAAAACAGTAATTTAGGGCAAGTTGAGAAAGCGAGCAAGCATCAACTTGTGTTAATAGTACAAGTTAGAACAAGTTGGAGAAGAAAGAAAGTCGCAACTTGC
>JAJOJL010000101.1 GCA_021208645.1 Bacillus sp. (in: firmicutes)
AAGCCAACCCACGCCCACAAGCCAACCCACGCCCACAAGCTAAACCCCAAAGCTACCCTCTCAAAACAAACACAAGAAATTATTGCTATTTTCCATTATTTCAATATGATGGTAGTAATGGGGCAGACTCCAAACCAAATAACCGAAACCGAAGGTGATATAGATGAAAATTCTTCTTGTGGAAGACGATAAAACAATAGCATCGGGACTTCAATATTCATTAGAGCAGGACGAATACGAAACAATTATTTGCTATGATGCAACGACGGCCATGAAAACCCTAACCACCAAACTGCAAGAAATCGATCTTTGTTTATTTGATCTTTCCCTTCCTGATGGAAGCGGCTACGACCTTTGCAAGCATGTCAAAAACCATAAAGACATACCAGTCATATTTTTAACAGCCATCGATGACGAAGTAAATGTGGTAATGGGACTGGACATGGGGGCAGATGACTACATAACCAAGCCCTTTCGCATTCGAGAACTCCTGTCGCGAATTAAGTCAGTCCTCAGGCGCTACAACAAACAATCAACACAAGATAACAAGCAAATCATCCATATCCAAAATATCCAAATCAATACGTTAGCAGGCAAAGTTTTCAAAAACGGCGAGGAAGTGATCGTCACAGCCCTTGAGTACCGACTTCTGCTAATTTTTGCTAATCACATTGGACAAGTCCTTACCCGTTCGCAACTTCTAGAGCGAATTTGGGATGTTGCTGGAGACTTTGTCAATGACAATACCCTGACTGTTTATATTAAACGACTCCGAGAGAAGTTGGAGGACGACCCCCACAAGCCAACCCTTATTAAAACCGTGCGGGGGTTAGGCTATAAGGTAGGTGACTAGTATGCTTCGCAACAAAGAATTTAAACAACTCCTCCTTGTCATGGGAGGTGTCACTATCTTAGGGGCGATAGTAACAACTTTCTTCTCCACAACTGCGGCTTTCCTTACTTTATTTACGGGGACCTTGCTTACTGTCATCGCCGCTACATACACTCGCTGGAGATACAAGCAAATCGAAGAACTTTCTGGCTATTTGCGAAAAATAACGGCCGGTGACTACACCCTCGATGTACGAGATAACAAAGAGGGTGAACTTAGCATTTTAAAAAACGATATCTACAAAGTAACATTAAAGCTCTCGGAGCAAAGTGCCATACTACAAAAGGATAAAATTAAGCTCACCGATGCCATATCTGATATTTCTCATCAACTCAAAACGCCAATCACCTCTATGGTGGTAATGGCAGACTTATTAAGTGAAGAGGAACTGCCTACGGAAAAACGAAAGGAATTTACCCGCAACATTCAAGTGCAGTTGGATCGAATTGATTGGCTGGTTGCTTCTTTACTGAAACTGTCAAAAATCGATGCTGGCTCCATTCAGTTTAAAAAAGAACCTATCAACGTGAAAAAATTAATCGAAAAAGCGCTCGGTCCTCTCCTTATCCCAATGGAGATAAAGGAACAAACATTAAGAATTTCTGGAGACGAGGACGTTACATTGACAGGGGATTGGAATTGGACGTTAGAGGCGTTAATTAATATTGTAAAAAATTGTGTCGAGCATACACCAGAAGGAGGAGCGCTTAAAATCTCTTTTTCGGAAAATGCCTTATACACAGAAATTATCATCAAAGATAATGGAAAAGGAATACAAAAAGAGGATCTCCCTTACATTTTTAAGCGGTTCTACAAAGGCAAAAACGCTAGCGAAGAAAGTGTCGGGATTGGTCTTGCCATGGCTCATTCCATCATTACAAGTCAAAACGGGACTATCGACGTAAAAAGCATTGTTGGTAAAGGGACAGAATTCCAGTTGAAGTTTTATAAACAAACGAGTATTTAAAAGTCATTACAAAAAGCTCGGTTTTAAAGGTTTTTGTTTGACTTGAAGCGACGAGCGGAGCCATTGCCACACACTTTTAGTAGGAAAAGCACCTCTACCTCCCAAAAATTCACCCCTTAAGTGACTAAAATGTCACATTACAGTCACTGGAGAGTCATTTTAGACGGATAGACTAGAATCATCAGGAACAGCGGCAATTTATTTTTCGCAGGAAACGGGTTGTTGGCTGTTAGAAAAACGGAGGAAAAACCAATGGAAATCTTGAAAATTGAAAATCTGTCTAAAGTGTACGGCAAAGGGGAGACGGCTGTTAAAGCATTAAACGATGTGTCTTTCTCAGTAAACAAAGGGGAGTTTGTAGCTATCATTGGACCGTCTGGATCTGGAAAATCCACGTTACTTCATCTCTTAGGTGGAGTAGACAGACCTACTAGTGGAAAGGTCTATGTAGATAATACAGACATTTATGCTCTAAACGAAACGCAACTAGCTATTTTTAGAAGAAGGCAAATCGGTTTAATCTATCAATTTTACAATCTCATACCAATTTTAACAGTGGAAGAAAACATTACATTACCCCTTCTTCTTGACGAGCAGAAGGTAGACAAAAAGCAATTAAAAGACATCGTAGCAACACTTAATCTATCAGACCGGCTGTCTTACTTACCCAACCAGCTATCAGGTGGTCAGCAACAGCGAGTATCCATCGGCAGGGCACTCATCAACAACCCAGCAATCATGCTAGCTGATGAACCTACTGGTAACCTAGACAGCAAAAACAGCAATGAAATCATTCACCTATTAAAAATGTTTAACAAAACCTTTAACCAGACACTCCTGGTCATCACCCATGACGAAAGAATTGCCCTCCAGGCAGACCGGGTAATTGCCATCGAAGACGGGAGGATCGCCAAAGATGAGGTGATCCGAACATGAACATTGTCAACAAACTCACGATTCGTCATTTAAAGGAAAACAAAAAACGCACCCTTGTTACAATCATAGGAACCATCATCTCTGTAGCCATGATTACAGCCGTCGCCACCTTAGCTATATCCTTTCTAGATCTTATGCAGCGGCAAACCATCGAACAAAATGGAGAATGGCACGTTCGGTACCATGGTGTTGACACAGAACAGCTAAGTGCCATTAAAGGGGAAAAGGGAACAAAAGACGTCATTGTCTCTCGGGATATGGGCTATGCCTATTTGGAAGGGAGTACCAATGATTACAAGCCATACTTATTTTTTCGAGAATACTCTGCAAAAGGCTTTGAACGGTTTCCTATCACACTCCAGAAGGGAAGATTCCCAACATCACCTGATGAACTTCTCATTTCAGAGCATATTATTACGAATGCTAAAGTTGAATTCCGAATTGGTGATGAAATCACCGTACCAATGGGAACCGTTATGGTACAGGAACCTATGAAGGGCCGTTAGACCAAAGCTACTCGTTGTTTACGGATGAGCTTTCAGAAGAATTAAGATATATGCAGGAAAAATCGTTTAAGGTAGTTGGAATCATGGAGCGGCCAACTTGGGAACGACCGTGGTCACCTGGATATACGGTCTTAACATATTTAGACGACTCATCCATTGCGGAACTAGAAAACGTAAATGCTACCGTTGTAATGAAAAGCGTAAATCGAAACTTATATAACTATGTGGAAGCTTTGGCAAAGGAACATGGCATCTCTATGGATTCTGTGGTTTATCACAATGAATTGCTCCGTTATTCAGGTGTTATCCGAAATGATGGAATGAGATCAACCTTGTTCAACTTGGCGGCCATCATCATCGCAATCATAATTGTGGGCTCGGTTGCCTTAATATTCAATGCCTTTGCCATTTCTGTAACGGAGCGCTCCCGACACCTCGGTATGCTTGCCAGTGTCGGTGCAACAAAACGGCAAAAACGTAATTCGGTCTTTTTCGAAGGAGCTATTATTGGACTCATTAGCATCCCCTTGGGAATTATTTCAGGAATTGCAGGGATTGCTGCTACCTTCGTATTCCTTAATACACTAATTCAAGAGGCCCTAGGTGTCACACAAAATCTAGTAGTGACCGTGAGTCCAGGTTCAATTCTCGTAGCTATTCTAGTATCAGCTTTAACCATCTTTATTTCAACATACATGCCTGCAAGAAAGGCTTCGAAAATTACGGCCATTGATGCCATTAGGCAGACGCAAGATATTAAACTGACGGGGAAAAAGATAAAAACCTCCAGGCTAGTTCGGTTTTTGTTTGGAATGGAAGGGGAAATTGGTCTAAAGAATCTTAAAAGGAATAAGCGAAAATACCAAATTACAGTTTTCTCCCTTGTCATTAGTATCGTCCTATTTCTGACCGTGACGTACTTTACGTACAGCATTGAAAAAGCAGGTGAAATGACAACGGAAGGAATCGATTACGACATTCAAATTCACATGAGTACTATTCCGTCTGAAGAGGACCTTGAGATTTTTCGCGCAATGACAGAGCTTGAGGGTGTAACAGAACATATCCTCATCCAAGAAGCCCAATTACATGCTCCCATCGATGAAAGTAAATTACGAGGGGCATTAAAGGAAATGGTAGATGAAAACGAGGATTTAGTTGAAGATGGGATGTATAGAGCTATCGCTAACCTCCATGGTCTTACAGAGGATGCCTTTAGGGAATTTGCTGCCTCCATTGGATTGGAAGGGGAACAGTTTTTTGACACTACTCACCTTCCTGCAATCGTAATCGACACCATAACTTATTATGATTGGGAAAAGGACAAACGTGTCCAAACGAAACAGTTGGAAGTAGATGCTGGTGACAATTTGCCTTTGTACTTTAGGGGCTGGGAAATTTCAGAGGGTTATCAATTATTGAAAGAGTTAGAGGTGACAGCGGTAACGGAAGAACTGCCAATGGGAGTAAATACGAGTGGCTTAGGTGTCCTCACAATTATTGTACCTCAATGGGTGCTTTACGACCTTGCAGAAGTAGAGGAAAGGATGTCCATGTGGACTGGCCTTTACGTAAGCAGTGAGGATCCAATGGCCACGATATATGAAATTGACGAGATAAAAGCAAGCTATATGAGCTTTTTTAACCGATATGAAGCACGGCAGAGAGATGAACAATTTATGTTAATTTTATCAGTGTTTGTATATGGATTTATTGCTTTAATCAGCGCCATCTCCGTTGCTAATATATTCAACACCATCTCAACGAGTATTACCCTAAGAAAACGGGAATTCGCTATGCTTAAATCTGTGGGGATGACACCGAAATCCTTCCGAAAAATGATCAACTATGAAAGTATTTTTTACGGATTGAAGGCTTTGTTGTACGGTATCCCAATAAGTATAGGGGTCATGTACGCTATGCACCGGGTTATCATGAACAGCTTTAGCTACACGTTTAGCCTTCCGTGGATAAACATCTTAATTGTTATTTTCGCCGTCTTTGTGATTGTGGGCTCCGCCATGCTCTACTCCACAGCAAAGGTGCGAAAGGAAAACATTATTGAAACGTTGAAACAAGAAAATATTTAATAGGAATGAGCAGCCAGCTTACTAAATAAGCGGCTGCTCAATTTGCATTTTGATTATGTAGAGATGCTTTTTCCGGTTAGAAAATAAATATATGGGTGAAGAAAGCGACAACGGCTCCTCCGTATAAGACTCTTTTTTTCACCGAAGTATTTGCCTTTGGCTTTAAAAAATATCCTGCCGCAACTCCGACCGGTACCGGTAGCCAGCCATACCAAAAAATAATTGTGCCTAAAAAAAAGTACCCTGACCAGCTTTAAGTATCAGGTCTTTTTCCTTTCGTTTCTCTGCAGTAAAATAACCGTAGACAACGGCTATTGTAATGGGAAGTATGTATATTGGGAAAAATAATAATGAGTTCAAAAACGATTCACTCCTTGAGCAACAAACAACAATATTAGTTCTACAATAAGTATACCATTCCCACCACAGACAACCTCTAGAAAATGAAGGATTGGACCCAAAGAAGTTTTGACAAAATATGACTTTATTGTAAATTTTGCATTAGTTGTAAGAGGGTTGTAAACGCTTCCTTGGTACGTGGGAGATCTTTTTTTCCATGCATCCACATAAGTCCTTGAATCGGTGACGGTTTTTATGTAGAATTTTCAAAGAGCATCAAAGGACAAGCGATAGTAAACAGGTTTGATTATAAAAATAAAGGAGCTAAGAAAATGAGCAAATTACATGTGTTTGACCACCCGTTGATACAACATAAACTAACTTACATAAGAGACAAAGAAACTGGAACGAAGGAATTTCGTGAACTAATTGATGAGGTAGCGAGTTTAATGGCCTTTGAAATTACCCGCGATCTCTCAACGGAGGATGTGGAAGTGGAGACTCCTGTGGGCATGGCGAAAAGTAAAGTTATCTCCGGAAAGAAATTAGGTCTTGTACCGATTCTTCGTGCAGGATTAGGAATGGTTGACGGTATTTTGAAATTAATTCCTGCGGCAAAAGTGGGGCACATAGGTTTGTACCGCGACCCTGAAACGTTGATGCCTGTGGAGTATTACGTTAAGCTTCCGACAGATATTGAAGAGCGTGAATTCATCGTCATTGACCCGATGCTTGCTACAGGTGGATCTGCTGTTGAGGCGATCAATTCCTTGAAGAAGCGTGGGGCAAAAAACATGAAACTTATGTGTTTAGTAGGCGCACCTGAAGGGGTGGAAGTTGTTCAAGAGGCACACCCAGATGTGGATATTTACTTAGCTGCTTTAGACGTGAAGTTAAATGAAAAAGGATATATTGTTCCAGGCTTAGGCGATGCTGGTGACCGTTTGTTTGGGACGAAGTAAAAGGACATATATTTGTTTGTTTTTGTTTTGGGGGCGTTCCGAGTTGTGGAATGTCCTCTTTTTATAGTAATTCTAGTTTGATTTGCATTTTTAATGTAGGTAGATAGGCCATTTGTGGTTGTACCTCAGTTTATTTGTTGTTTAAACGAAGGTAGGGAGTCAAATCGAGTGCTAACCTTCGTTTATTTGCCGTTTAAACGGAGGTAGTGATGCAAATTGAGCGCTAACCTCCGTTTATTTTCCGTTTAAACAGAGGTAGGGGTACAAAACGAGCCTGCACCTCCGTTTATCCACCCTACAAACAAAGGTGCAGCAGTAATATGTGTACACACCTCCGTTTAGGCCCACACTCCACTTTCCAATTAAATAACACGATATCATCATCAATACACACACAATAAATTAATCCTATCCTCGTACTCCATCACATAGTTATAAAACAAGCAATGTTGTGAGGGAGTGAAAAGTTTGCGCAAAAAAATAAAATGACCATCTTTGGAACACGTCCAGAAGCCATAAAAATGTGCCCCCTTATACTTGAGTTCAAAAACAATCCAGAAACGTTTCAACCTATTGTTGTCGTGACAGGGCAGCATCGCCAAATGCTTGATCAAGTGTTAGACATGTTTCATGTCACACCTGATGTAGATTTAAACATTATGAAATCAAGGCAAACTCTATCAGAAATAACTTCCCGAGTTTTGAACGGCCTTGATCAAGTTATTAAGGAATATGCCCCCCATTTAATTCTTGTCCATGGAGATACAACCACCACATTCGCAGCCAGTCTAGCAGCTTTTTACAATCAAATTCCAGTCGGACATGTGGAAGCAGGATTGCGCACATGGAATAAACAATCCCCCTTCCCGGAAGAAGTGAATCGTCAGCTAACAGGTGTCCTGAGTGACCTTCATTTTGCACCTACGGAAAAAGCTGCCGTCAACCTTCTTAACGAAGGAAAAGAATCTGAATCAATCTTTATTACGGGAAACACAGTGATAGATGCCTTGAAAACAACTGTCTGTGAAAACTACAATCATGAAGTTTTACAAAAAATAAGTTCAAGTAAAATGATCTTAGTAACGGTACATCGTCGTGAAAATTTAGGCGAGCCCATGAAAAATATGTTCCGAGCCTTTAAGCGCCTTGTAAATAATCGAGAGGACTTTCAATTGGTGTATCCAGTCCATATGAACCCCCTTATCAAAAAACTGGCAGCCGAGGAACTTGGTAACGACCCTCGGATTCATTTAATTGAACCATTAGGTGTAAGAGATTTTCACAATTTTCTAGGGAGAGCCACGTTAGTTTTGACAGATTCTGGAGGGATTCAAGAGGAAGCGCCATCTCTAGGTGTTCCTGTACTTGTTCTACGAGAAACAACGGAACGGCCGGAAGGAGTAGAAGCGGGGACGGTCAAGCTTGCTGGAACGGAGGAAGAAAACATTTATTATTTAGCAAAAACGTTACTGACTGACGAAAATGCATATGCTGCAATGGCCAAGGCAACTAATCCTTACGGAGATGGAAACGCATCTAAGCGGATTATAGAAGCTATTAAATATTACTTAGGTATACAAAGGGAGAGACCAAATCCTTTTAAAGGGTAGTCTTGGTAAACTGTTTTGCTCCAGCTCTACATTACTGCCTATCTTGACGTTTTCTTGCAGGAGATATACCCTAGGAAAGAAGGCATCACTATTAATGTTGAAGCTAGTATGGAAAGAGTTGAAGATCATGGTCCACCAAAAATACACACTAAGCAATTATAATCGTGATTATTTCAAGCGGGATTTAATTGCTGGGTTAACCCTTTTTGTTATGCTCGTCCCCCAAGGGATGGCTTATGCCATGCTGGCAGGCCTCCCGCCTGTTATGGGGCTGTACGCATCTACCATACCACTGATTATATATGCCCTGTTCGCATCTTCCCGTCATTTATCAGTAGGTCCTGTTGCCATTACTTCCTTGCTAGTTTTTTCAGGAATCGCCACCTACGCAGAGCCAGAGACAGGCGCATTTGTATCCGTTGCCTTGTCCTTAACCATCCTGACAGGAATTATTCAGTTGCTGTTGGGTTTTTTTCGTGCTGGCTTTATTATTACCTACATATCACCAGCTGTCTTGGGAGGCTATACATCAGCAGCGGCCATCGTCATTGGCCTTAGTCAATTACAGCATTTAATAGGAATAAACGTTGGGAATTATCTACAGGTACATCTTTTATTACTGGAAGTAGCTAAGACGATCAGCCAGATTCACTTGCCAACGTTAGCTATCGGTCTAATTAGTATTGTGTTTTTGCTAGCGATAAAAAATGCTGCACCGAGAATACCAGGAGCCCTACTTATTGTTCTCATAAGTATTGCGATTGTATATTTTTTTCAGCTCCATACACATGGGGTCAATATTGTGGGAAATGTTCCAAAAGGTTTTCCAACATTCCAAGCCCCAGTATTGTCTTTAGAACTAATTTGGAAGCTGCTTCCTGTTGCCATCACCATCGCTATACTCGGTTTTATGGAATCCTTTGCCATCGGAAAATCCATTGCAGAAAAAGAAGATTATGCAATTCGCCCTAATCGGGAGCTAAAGGCTTTAGGGTTAGCCAATGTGGTGGGCTCGTTCTTTCAAAGTTACCCCATTAACGGCAGTTTCTCCAGAAGCGCTGTGAATCATCAAGCAGGTGGTGCAACTCAACTCACATCAGTCATAACGGCTGTATGTGTATTTATAACCCTATTATTTTTCACTCGTTTTTTTACTACTTACCAAATGCCGTTTTGGCAGCAATCATTATGGCAGCAGTCTATAAGTTGATTAACGTAAGCCAATTGGCCAGCTTGTGGAAGGCTCGAAGGCCAGAAGGCTGGAGTTGGATCGTAACCTTTATCCTTACATTAACTCTTGGAATTCAGTGGGGGATTATTTTAGGTGTTGTATTCTCATTAGTTTTACGCTGGTTTGTAAAAAAAATAACATGGAGCTAACTGCAACGGACACGTCACGCGTTATTTCATCTCCACGTGTCTGTACCACGCACCGAAACGGACAGGTGACTCGCTATTTCAGCTCCACGTGTCTGTAACGTCCATCGCAAAAAGGACATGTCCCTTTTTTCCCCTCCCCCAACCAAAATCATTCTCTTGTGCTACTTTCTAAATAGAATAATCTATCCCTGCATGAAAATGCCTGCTCATTGGTATGCTAAGGAAAATAAAATTCATTTATACAGCGTTTTTAATTAGGTACTTGAGTCTGAACAAAAAGCTCAAAAAACGACCTTTTGTTCAGACTCCAATATAAACAGAGTAGAGGTGATGGAATACATGGATAAGACAAGATGGCGAAATCTCGTACTTGTCTTTCTTTTCATTTTACAAGTGCCATTCTGTGGGGTAACCACCTTCACGGCGACTGCTGCAGGAGGAGATATTATCATCCCCCACACAGACCAAAATCAACCAGTACTTTTTCCTGAGAGGCCAGAAGCCCCTGAAAAGGAAAATGAAATAGCAGTTTTTATAGTGGAATCCAACGAAAATCCATTAGCTACAATTGACAGAGTCACAGCTGAATTTCCGACGGCCAAAATTAGAAAAATCTTCAAAACCCTTTATAATGGTTTTTCCGTAGAAGTAAGCCGGAAAGATGCCCAGCAGTTATCTGCCTTAGAAGGGATCAACCGTATTGATGAAGTTGTCTATTACGAACCATCTTTAGATGAAAGTGTACCCTTCATCAGTGGTAATGACCTCCGAAGCCTCTTAGATGAAGAAGGACAAACGTTGACAGGCAAAGGGGTGAAAGTGGCGGTAATTGATACGGGAGTGGACTATGAACATCCGGATTTAAAAAACAACTTCAACGGAGGATACGATGTGATTGATGAAGACGATGACCCCATGGAAACGAAGCAGGAGCAGGGTATGCCTACTTTGCACGGTACGCATGTGGCAGGAATTATTGCTGCGAATGGCCGTTTAAAAGGGGTGGCACCGGAAGCGGAAATCTATGGCTACCGGACCCTTGGGCCAACTGGGATGGGAACGACAGAACAGGTTATTGCCGCCATTGAAAAGGCAGTAGAAGATGAAGTGGACATCCTTAACCTCTCCCTTGGCAACACGGTAAATGGTCCTGATTGGCCAACGAGCGTTGCCTTAGACAAGGCGGTGGAAAAGGGAGTGATTGCCGTAACATCTAACGGTAACAGTGGACCAAATTTATGGACGGTAGGTTCGCCAGGTACCTCCTCTAAAGCTATTTCCGTCGGTGCTTCCACCCCGCCCATGCGCATTCCTTATTTAACGACGGGACCTAATGATGAAGAGGAGATTCCAATCCAACCGATGCAACAGGCAAAAAAATGGCAGCTGCAGCGGGAGTATCCAGTCGAATTTCTCGGACTTGGAAAAAAAGAGGATTATCAAAATAAAGACCTTCGTGGAAAAATCGTCCTTGCTGAGCGGGGGCAAATTAGTTTTACCATCAAGGCAAAGCTCGCCCAAAAGGCAGGAGCGGAAGCCCTTATCGTCTATAACCACGTTGATGGTGAATTCTCAGGTATGCTGGAAGAACCAGTTGATTTTCCAGTCATAAGTATCTCTAAGGAAGCGGGAGAGAAGCTGAAACAGGAAGCAGTAAATAGATCCGTGTACTTACGGACCGTATACCGTAATGAAGAAGATTTGATTGCTCCTTTCAGTTCCCGAGGTCCAGTCACCCATACATGGGATATTAAGCCTGATCTTGTGGCCCCAGGCGTGGCTATTGACAGCACCGTTCCAAGGGGGTACCTCGATCTGAATGGTACAAGTATGGCTGCCCCACACGTGGCAGGTGCCGCCGCATTAATCAAACAAAAGCATCCAGACTGGACACCAGAGCAAGTAAAGGCGGCCCTCATGAATACTGCAAAGCCGCTCACAGACAAAAACGGAGAGGAATACCCGCCCCATGTGCAAGGCACAGGTAGAATTCAGCTCGATAAAGCCTTAAATGCGGAAACATTAGTCTATCCAGGCTCCGTATCCTTCGGAAAGTGGCTTCGGTCGGACAGCCGTCTCGAAAAAACAGTCGAATTAACAATAGAAAATCATTCCAAGGGCCGGAAACGATATACAGTGGCACCACCGTTTAACGTACCTGATGGAATTCAATGGAAGGTACCTTTTTCCCTTTATTTATCCCCAGGAGAGAAAAAGACCGTACCTGTGACGATGGATGTATTTCCTTCAGTATTTAAAGAAGGGATTTATCATGATACGATTCAAGTGATGAGTGGTTCGGAAACGATCAAAATTCCGTATATGTTTTTTGTGGAAGAGCCAAATTATCCAAGATTGATGGCGTTTATGTTTGAGCAAAAAGCAGAGCCTGGTAAGTTCCATTATGAAGTATACTTTCCAGGTGGAGCAGACTCCTTTGGAATTGCTCTATATGATCCTGATACTTTCCGATTTATTGATTATATTGATGTGCAGAAAAACATTGAACGGGGCATGTTTGAGCAGGATATAAAGGTGGATGGACTTGAACCTGGTATCTATAAAGCCCTCATCTATGCAAAAAAGGACGGTCACGAAGACACCATAGAACGGGACATTTATATAGGAACATGGGAATTGAATTAGAGTGAGTCCAAAAAGCTGGGGTTTGATTAGTTTTTTGGACTGACTGCAATGGGGCATTTTACAGCCGACAGGAATTTTTAAGAATGAGTCCATGCTATCCTTAACAGTGGAAAGGATAAGCGGAGAATTTCCGGTTAAATTCAAAATGGCGATTGTTTTGGGGGATATAAGCGGAGTTTTTCCGGCTATGGAAAGAAAACTCCCCCATTTTCAATTGTTACGAGTTAATAGGCGGAATTTTGAGACTGTCGATTAAGTAGTGTTTTATTCCACTTCTCTCCCATATTTCACATATTCATCGAAGTTTATTGCTTTTTTTTCACAAACTTTCATTATTTTAATGTTTTTTTCCTTCTTAAGGCCTTCTTTTTATCCTAATTTCCTTAATTTGGACAGACGGGGGCCTTGACCCGATTTTCGCATTTTTTGTAACGATAAAA
>JAJOJL010000161.1 GCA_021208645.1 Bacillus sp. (in: firmicutes)
TAGTTTTAGGGAGCCAAACGGAATACTTTTTGAGTTAGCTACAGATGGGTCCTGGGTTTGAAATGGACGAGGATTTGAGCATTAGGGAAAAATTGGCCCTACCTCCATACTTTGAAGACCAGAGGAAATCAATAGAAGCAAAGCTTAAACCGTTAGATACAACGAATAGACTAAAAATGATAGTGAAGATGTTAAAGGTAATGACCTTAACATCTTTTTTCTTAGTTTTTATAGAAACTATGGTTAATAAAGTTGATTTCAGCGTAAGGCACGACACTCCTCGAAAATGCTTCACATTTTCTTCGTGCGTGGGTGTACTCGAGGATGCAACTCAGAGTCCTGCGGGAAAAGAGGTTAAGGGGAGACACCTCAGGCGAAGCCGAGGAGGCTCCACAACCTCCCGCGGAAAGGGAGTGCCTGAAGCGGAAATCAACTACAAAAATTATAGTTTCCATACATGGTGGTGGCTGAAAAGCCATGATTGTTTTATAAGAATATTTTTTGTGCAATTCCCTGACAGCTTATTGTTTCCGTAAGAATTTACATTTTTGTGATATTAAAAAAATCAGTAGGGAAATGCTATCATGAACACCTTTAATTAAAGTACATAAAGAAAGAGGCAAAAGAAATGAAAACTACGAACAAACCGAAAATACTCATCGTTATTTTTGGTGCAACTGGTGATTTAGCAAAAAGAAAATTGTTCCCTTCCATTTACCATCTATACAATAGAAAGAAATTATCAGAGGAATTTGCAATTGTAGGTGTTGGAAGAAGAGATTGGACAAATGAAACGTTAAGGGAAACGGTTTGTCATTCTATAAAGGGGGAAATAAATCCTAATGTTAAGGGACTAACTGATTTTTGTAAGCATTTTTACTATCTTCCTATTGACGTAGCTAGTAAAAAACTCTTATCAAGGATTAAAAGAGTTACTTTCGAAATTAGATCAAGAATATAATATTCCAGGAAACCGAATTTTTTATATGGCAATGGCACCGGAGTTTTTTGGGACGATTGCATCCCATTTAAAATCAGAAGGTCTTACGAATACAGAAGGATGGGCAAGACTAATTATCGAAAAGCCCTTTGGTCATGATTTCTCATCAGCATATAAATTAAATGAAGAAATTAGGGAAGCCTTCCATGAAAACCAAATTTACCGGATTGATCATTATTTAGGGAAAGAAATGGTGCAAAATATTGAAGTTATTCGTTTTGCCAATGCAATTTTTGAACCATTATGGAATAATCGTTATATTTCCAATATCCAAATTACATCCAGTGAAACATTAGGAGTGGAGGATAGAGGAGGTTACTATGAAACTTCCGGAGCCCTTAGGGATATGGTACAAAACCATATGTTGCAAATGGTTTCTCTAATCGCCATGGACCCTCCAATTAGATTAACCCCAGATGAAATTAGAAGTGAAAAAATAAAAGTTCTACGAGCACTGAGACCTGTTGACCTCATAAATATTGATGAGCATTTTGTTAGGGGTCAGTATGGACCAGGGGTAATTAATCAAAATACTGTAAGTGGATATCGTGAAGAGGACAAAGTAAATCCCTTTTCAAATACGGAGACTTTTGTTGCCGGAAAACTACTTATTGATAATCATCGATGGGCAGGTGTTCCGTTTTTTATAAGAACAGGAAAAGGATGGGGATTAAATCAACAAAAATCGTTATTCAGTTTAAAGAGCTACCGATGAACTTATATTTCGATCAAGATCAAGTAAATCATCCTAATTTATTGATTATTCATATACAACCGGATGAAGGGATTACATTAAGATTAAATGGCAATAAACTGGACTATACGGGAGGAACGGTTCCTGTTCAGTTATATTACAGTAACAATAGTAACGGTAGTGTGAATACCCCCGAAGCTTACGAAAGATTATTATATGACTGTATCCTAGGAGATACAACAAACTTTGCCCATTGGGATGAATTAAACTTATCGTGGAAGTTTATTGATGCCATATCAAATTATTGGGCAAATAATCTCCCAGGTTCATTCCCAAATTATGAAGCTGGAACGATGGGACCAAAAACGTCAGACGAATTGTTGAAAAAAGATGGATTTCAGTGGTGGTCATTGTTAAGTGATAATGTAAACTGACAAACATAGGAGGTAGAAATGAAGATAATTGATATAAGTTCTCCCATTTATACCGGTATGCCCGTATATAAAGACAAGGAAGAAAAACAACCGGTATTTAATACAGTAACGAATGGGTATGTAACAGAAACTCGAATGCAATTGGATGTTCATACAGGAACCCATGTAGATTCACCATTGCATATGGTTTTGGGAGGTGCAACCTTTGAAACGATCCCTCTAGACCATTTAGTCGGGCCTTGTAAAGTATTTGATTTAACAATGGTGGAGGATAGCATTACTGTCGCAGTATTTAGAAAAGTTAAATATTGAAAAAAATGATTTTATCCTGTTAAAAACGAAAAATTCCTTTGACAAAGATTTTAATTTTAACTTTGTTTTTGTTGCAGAAGACGGGGCAAAGTTTTTAGCTACAAAGGGGGTGAGGGGGGTTGGAATAGATTCCCTTGGGATTGAAAGAAGCCAAGAAGGACATCCAACTCATAAAACTCTATTTAACAACAGCATTATTATCGTTGAAGGTCTTCGCCTAAAAGAGGTTGTAGAAGGTGAGTATTTCATGGTTATTGCCCCTTTGAAGCTAGAAGGAACAGATGGTTCACCGGCTCGAGCATTATTAATTGATGGTTTTGGAAGGGATGACTTCAAATAAACAGTTTACACTTATTCGTGTGAACATTGGACATACACATAAAAACAGGATGCCCACATATTATATATTGGGCATCCTGTTTAGGTTTCATTAAACGACTATTCCTTAACTACTGGGTAAACACCATTTTCATCGTGTACTTCTTTACCTGTAATTGGGGGGTTAAATACACAAACCATTCGCATATCTGTTTTACCACGCAATAAGTGCTCATCATGCTCATCTAATGCGTAAAGGGTACCAGCTGTAATTTTGTGCACCTTGTTATCCTTCAGTGTTACGACTTCCCCTTCTCCTTCGATACAATAGACAGCTTCTAAATGGTTTTGGTACCAAATATGCGTTTCTGTACCTGCCTTAATAATTGTATCGTGAACGGAATACCCCATACCATCTTTCGCTAATATGAGACGTCGACTGACCCAATTTCCTCCATCAATTTCTTGCTCTGACCCTATGATATCTTCTAGTTTAACTACTTTCATGTTGTTTTCCTCCTGTTTTCCTTTATATATAAGTAGATGTTTAGTTTGCGACTAATTCTTCAGCTGAAATCAGACTTTTCACACTGTCTTCAATTATTTTTAGTCCTTTTTCTAGACCTTCTTCATCAATAATTAGCGGTGGGAACAACTTAAATACTTGGTCATTAACACCGGAGGTTTCCATAATCAGCCCTCGTTTAAAGGCTTCTTCGGCAACTTTGGAAGCAAGACCATAAACCTGGGATTCAACCCCTTGCATAAAGCCACGCCCTCGAACGTTGCCGTCTAATTCTGGATACTTTTCTACTAGTTTTTGAAGGAACTCTGTAATTCTTGCAGATTTTTTATTAATGCTTTCTTCAAAAGACTTATCTTCCCAGTAAGTTAATGATTCAGTTGCAGTAATAAATGCTGGATTATTACCACGGAAAGTACCATTATGCTCACCAGGATTCCAAATATCTAATTCTGGTTTGAATAAGGTTAAGGCTAATGGCATGCCATAGCCACCGATGGATTTAGATAAGCAAATGATATCAGGTTTAATCCCTGCTGGCTCGAAGGAGAAGAATGGACCAGTTCTGCCGACTCCTGCTTGAACATCATCAATAATGAGGAGGATTCCCCATTTTTTACAAATTTCATCTACACGTTGCAACCACTCAAAACGGGCAGCATTAATTCCACCTTCACCTTGAACAGTTTCTAAGATCATTGCTGCTGGAGTATCAACACCACTACCATTGTCTTCAAGGAATCTTTCTAAATAATCTAAAGTGTCCATCTCTTCATTTACAAAGTTGTCATATGGCATTGTTACGGTATGATTTAGAGGTATTCCGGCACCGGCACGTTTTGATGCATTACCAGTAACAGACAAGGAGCCAATCGTCATCCCATGGAATCCGTTAGTAAAGCTGATAACATCTGTTCTGCCAGTTACTTTACGAGCTAGTTTTAACGCGCTTTCTACGGTATTCGTTCCAGTCGGTCCTGGAAACATAACCTTATAGTCCATATTTCTTGGTTTTAAAATAACTTCATTGAATTTATTTAAAAACTCTCTTTTAGCTGCAGTTGCCATATCTAACGAATGAATTACACCATCGCTCATTAAATATTCCATCAGCTTTTTTTTCATTCTAGGTTCATTGTGACCATAGTTTAAGGCACCAGCACCAGAGAAAAAGTCGATATATTCTTTCCCCGCTTCATCCCACATTTTATAGCCTTTCGCTTTTGTGAAAACAGTAGGGAATCCACGCACATAGCTCCGCACATTTGATTCTAATTGTTCAAAGATACTCAGGTCATTTTTAGTCATAGGTTTAAACTTACCTCCGTCATTTTTTGTGAGAAACAAACTAACTTTATCGGTTTACTCGGATAAAGGGCCGATCCTGTATGTGAATTCAGCTTCGTGGTTCTCTGGAAACAGTTCCTCTGCAAAACATTCCGTAACTTTACAGTCAGTAGAATGCTCCCTTGCTAATTTTAAAAATAGGGATTGAGATGCTGCGTTGGATGAGGTTACTGTTGCCTCAACATAATTAACCTGTTTACATGCAGATCTTTCCAATATTTCATTTAACATTTTGGAAGCAATTCCTTTTCCCCGCTGTGATCCATCAACGCCGACCTGCCATATGAAAAGCACATCTTGTTTTTCAGGAGGGATAAAGGCAGTGACAAAGCCGACCACCTTGTCGTTTTCCTTTGCAACAACGCATGTTTCGGAAAAAAATTCACACATCATAATATATTTATATGGAGAATTAAGGTCTAATGTAGAGGCCTTAACTAATTCCCACATAGGTGTTCCATCGTTCTTAGTAGGTTTCGTCAATGTAAACGTATCGAGAACTGCTTGTGTTTTGTTTGCCATTAAAATTTTTCACCCCGGTTAAAAAGTGATTTTTCGTTCTTGATAAAAAATCCCCTCCTCGTAAGGTTTCGTAGAAAATGTAACATTAACATTATTAATGGTATTAATTTCTTGAAAATTATCAAACCTGTTAATTATCATAATTAGCGTTTAATAATGATTAATCTACTGACAAGTAGATGAGGGGTACAAATCTTTTTTATTCCTCCTAAATTGTATCGATTTCGAGCGATTTGATAATTTTCGACAAAAATCCACCTAAAAAATGTAAAATATTAAATGTGTTTGCCCATCCTTACATTTGTCCAATTTTTTTATTTCATAAAGAATTTAACAGGAAACAATAAAATAAGGGTAGCTAAATGGGCAAATTCCCAATGCTACCCTTAAAAGTGAATGAATTTAGTTTAGTGTTTAAGCCATTCAGTATGGAAATTTCCAGCTTTATCTATTCGTTGATACGTATGAGCTCCGAAATAATCCCTCTGTGCTTGTAGCAGATTGGCAGGGAGTCTCTCTGTTCGGTAACTGTCATAATAGGAGAGGGCGGCAGTAAATCCTGGTATTGGAATACCTCGTTGAACAGCTAAACAGACAACTTCCCTTAAAGCCATCTGGTAGTCATTTGAAATTTCTTTGAAATAAGGGTCTAACAATAGATTTGGTAAAGCAGGATCTCTATCATAGGCTTCTTTAATATTTTGCAGGAATGCTGCACGTATAATGCAACCACCACGGAAAATCATGGCAATGTTCCCATAGTTCAGTTCCCAATCATAATGATCAGATGCTGCTTTTAACTGGGCGAAACCTTGAGCATAGGAACATATTTTACTAAAATATAATGCTCGACGAATCAGCTCAACATACTGTTTTTTATTTGCAGTAAAAGGTTCAATTGGTGGACCGGAGAGTACTTTGCTAGCTTCCACTCTTTCGCTTTTCATGGCAGAAAGGAACCGGGCAAAGACGGACTCTGTAATGATCGGTAGAGGTACACCTAAGTCTAATGCACTTTTAGAAGTCCATTTACCTGTACCTTTTTGTCCAGCAGTGTCTAAAATAACATCTACTAATGGCTTTCCAGTTTCGTCATCCATTTTTGTGAAAATATCTGCTGTTATCTCGATTAAATAACTATCTAACTCCCCTTTGTTCCAATCGGTGAAAATCTTATGAAGGTCTTCTGCACCTAACCCTAATACATCTTTCATAATGAAATAGGCTTCACAAATTAGCTGCATATCACCATATTCAATACCATTATGAACCATTTTGACGTAATGACCAGCCCCGTTTGGACCAATATATGTACAGCAAGGTTCCCCATTTACCATTGCAGAAATATCTTTGAGCATTGGTGAAATGAGTTCGTATGCTTCCCTTTGTCCTCCTGGCATGATCGATGGACCTTTCAGGGCCCCTTCCTCACCACCAGATACACCAGCACCAATAAAATGAATTCCTATATCAGCTAAATAAAGATTTCGTCTTATGGTGTCTTCAAAATATGTATTTCCTCCATCGATTATAATATCTTTTTCTGTTAAATATGGGAGTAGGGATTCAATTGCTTTATCAGTCACTTCTCCCGCTTGTACCATAAGAAGGATTTTTCTAGGTACTTCTAATGAGTGGACAAATTCTTCAATACTAAAATTTCCTTTTAGATTTTTACCCGTGTTTTGCTGAACAATCTCTTCCACTTTTCTCTAGAGATATCATGTATGGACACGGAATAGCCCTTGCTCTCGAAGTTTAAGGCTAGACTTTTATCCCATTACTCCAACACCTAATACACCTATTTGTTGTTTCGTCATTTGTTTCCATCTCCCGTTTAGGATATTTACTTGAGAATAACACTTGTACTAGTTTGTATCTATATTTACTATTTTATGAAACAATTCATAATGCCATATCTTATTATAAATGAAAGCTTATTAATTATAAAAAGGCTCTGTTAGTCTTTGTTGTTGATTTTTGCTACAGGAGCTCGCTTTCCGCGGGCAACGCTTCAGCCTCCTCGTCCCTGCGGGGTCTTCTGTCTCTTCCTCTGCTAGCTTTGCTATGTAGCAAATGCGTCGAGACAAATCGAAGCTTATTCATGAAGTAAACGCTCTTAGCCGTTGCTTTTCCCGCAGGACTTTGAGATGCTTCCTCGAAATAGCCCACGCACGAAGAAAATGTGTAAGCATTTTCGAGGAGTCTCGCTCCTTTCGCAAAATCAACGCATATCCAAAATCAACATTATAATAATAGAAGTTCATGAATAACTGAAAAGGCTATGGAGAAATTCATGGAATAAAGAATGAGTGCTGGTAAAGTGATATTTAATACGAGTTGTATCATGAATCCATCGCTTTGTTTATTAAAAAACGCCACGGTAGGCTCCTATATAGCCAATAAGGGTAATAATAAACAAGATAAGAATTTCTTGGGAAAATTCAAGCATTGGCATTCTATCCACCTCCTTTATACCGTATGAAAACATGAATAAAAAGAAACTCGTCAGTCAACATAAAACGTCTTGTGGTAGGAAAAATTAAAAATATATAGAAAGGGAGGCGAGCATCGGTGACAATTGTACGTCTCGGCTATGTAGCCATGAGTATGGAGTTAAAAAACAGTTCCCCATCCCAAACCATGACCTATGCCCAATTTGAAAAGATCAACGATAAAGAAGGTGCCATTCGAAAACTAGTGCGGCTTGCCATCTCTAATTTAGAGAACTGCCTTCGTCTGTTAAAACATAATAGAGCGAATGATATTACTTTTTTTCGCTTTAGCTCAAAACTTATTCCCCTTGCAAATCATGAAGCTTTAAAAGGTTGGGACTTTATTGCTCCTTTGAAAGAGTCACTGAAAGATATTGGTTTTTTTGTAAAAGAGCACGATGTAAGAGTAGATTTTCATCCGGATCATTTTGTCTTGCTTAATTCTCCTAAAAATGAAATCTTAAAGGCATCTATTCAGACATTAAAGATGCATAAGGATTTATTGCAAGGAATGGAAATTGATTTAAGTCAACGCTGTGTCATGCATGTTGGTGGCAGTTATAAAGACAAGGTTACTGCATTAGAACGTTTCATACATAATTGGGCCTATGTACCTCGGGATATACAGAAAATGATCATGTTGGAGAATGATGACAAATCCTTTCACCTTCATGATACGTTATATTTATGTGAGAAATTGGCCATTCCACTTGTGTTTGATTACCACCACCATTTAGCCAATAATGAAGATACAGAATGGCAGAAGGATTGGGGGAGGGTAGTAGACACATGGTCAGACGCTCATCTTCCAGTTAAAATGCACATATCAAGTCCGAAAAGCGAGAAAGAGTTTCGGCATCATGCTGATTTTATTGATGTGAGCATGTTTCTTCGATTTTTAGGTGAAATAAAGGGTTCTGTTCCTCAAATTGATTGTATGATTGAAGCAAAACAAAAGGATCAAGCCTTATTTCGATTAATGGAGGAGTTAAGGAATTCGAATGAGGTAGAAATCATCAATGGAGCAAGCTTTTATGTAAAATAAGTTTAATTTGTGTAGGAAATCAAATTTCAATAGAGAAATATATAAATTAGATGAATTTAGAAAGGGGTGGGATAATGAGGATCGTTTCTTTATGCCCCAGTAATACAGAATTAGTGGCCTATTTAGGGTTAATTGATAATGTGGTTGGGGTTGATGACTATTCTGATTGGCCAGAGAAAGTTAATGACATGCCTAAATTAGGGCCCGATTTATCTATTGACATGGATAAAGTAGAAGAATTAAATCCTGATTTAGTGTTGGCATCTTTAACGGTACCGGGGATGGAAAAAAATGTAGAAGAATTACAACGTCGCAATATAAAGCATTTTGTTGTTCCCAACCCTACTACCTTGTCTAGTATAGGGGAACAGTTGCTTGTTTTAGGGGAGATAACAAATACCCTTAATAGAGGCAAGGAGTTAGCAGACAAATTCCATTGTATTGTGGATGCGTATTCTCAGTTAAGTAAAAAAGTAGTCAATAAGAAGACGGTTTATTGGGAATGGTGGCCTAAACCCATATTTACACCAGGGAAAGATAATTGGTTAACGGAGATGAGTGAGTTTGCCGGTGGAATTAACATTTTCAAAGATTACGAGGAAGCTAGTGTCCAGTGTAATTGGGAAACAGTTAGGAAAAGAAATCCAGATGTGATTAATCTTGTATGGGTTGGAGTTGAGAAAGAAAAAATCAATGCTAACGTGGTTATGAAGCGTCCAGGTTGGCTTGAGATGGAAGCCATAAAGAATAATGAGCTCTATATCTTGGAGGAGCCTTATTATTGCAGGCCTTCACCGAGGCTTTTGATTGGTTTAACCAAACTTGGGTACCTTCTGCATCCTGACCTTTATCCCTTTTACAGGGAAGGAAGGGATCCCTTGTTAGACATATAGTACCCTTACATTATCTATCATTGAAAAGGGTGTCTCTTTACTGCAATAACATTCAATAGGAGGTGTAGGATATTTGAGTGGATTTTCGTATAAAGAATATGATGGGGTGGGGTTAGGGCAATTAATTCAAGCAGGAGAAGTAAAAGCAGAGGAAGTGTTGGAAGAAGCCATCAAAAGAATTGAAGGCCTTAATCCATCCTTGAATGCGGTCATTCATACGATGTACGAGCAAGGAAAAAAGAAAATCGCCGAAGGGGAATTAAGGGGACCGTTTGCTGGTGTGCCTATGCTCTTGAAGGATATTACACAAGAGATGGAAGGGGAACCTATTTCCTCAGGGTCGAAAGCTTTTCAAAGCTATCGCGCAAAACAAGATGCAACCTTCGTAAAACAACTAAGAAAGACAGGAGTAAATATTATTGGTCAAACGAATGTTCCAGAATTGGCGTTAATGGGGATAACAGAGCCAGCACACTATGGTCCTTCCCGGAATCCATGGAATGACTATTATACACCTGGTGGCTCTAGCGGGGGTTCAGGTGTAGCAGTTGCCTCTGGGATGGTGCCGATAGCAGGAGCCAATGACGGAGGAGGTTCGATTCGAATCCCTGCAGCCTATTGTGGTTTATTTGGGATGAAGCCCACGAGGGGAAGGACTCCTGTTGGCCCAGTTAATGGAAGGAATTGGCAAGGTGCGTCTGTAGAGCACATTTTGTCCAGGACAGTAAGGGATAGTGCTACCATGCTACAGGAAGTGATGATGACAGAGAAGGGAGCAGCCTTTTCTGCACCAAGCTTTGACGGTTCTTATGTAGATTGCTTGAAAGCTAAGTTTGATAAACCATTGAGGATCGCCTTTTCTACTCAATCGCCAATTGGTACTCAGGTCCATGAAGAATGCAAAAAAGTAGTTGAGAAAACAATGAAGTGGCTGGAAGATAGGGGTCATCATGTAGAAGAGAAACACGCACCTGTAGATGGCAATAAAATTGCAAAAAGTTATATAACCATGTATTTCGGCGAAGTTGCTGCAGCATTGGCATCACTTGAACCTCTATTGGGACGAAAGGCAAAGGTGCAAGATGTAGAACCTACTACTTGGCTTCTAGGATTGATTGGCAGAGCCACATCAGCGGAAGAATTTGTCTTAAGCCTTCGGGAGTGGGACATCGCAGCATTTGCCATGGAAGATTTCTTTGAAACGTATGATTTTTATGTCACACCTACTACGGCGTTTCCACCTGCAAAGGTTGGTGAACTTGATATTACTTCCATTGAGAGAATGTTAATAAAAACGGTGAGTTTGTTAAATGCAGGTAAGTTACTGAAGAAGATCGGAATGGTGGATGAACTGGTAGAAAAAAGCTTAATGCGCACGCCGTTTACTCAACTTGCTAATTTAACAGGGCAACCAGCTATGACTGTACCAATGGGTTTAACTAAGGAGGACCTTTTACCTTGCGGAGTACAGTTTATGGCTTCGAGGGGAAGGGAAGATATTCTTTTTAAACTGGCATCAGAACTTGAACAATCGGAACTATGGTTGAATGTGAAGAAGAATAAATCATTTATAAAAGATTTTTAAAGTGGAACAAGGGGAAGCTCCTTGGTGGAGCTCCCCCTTGTTTAATTATTTTGCAAATACATGGTTTCCGATTGTAATCGTGTGTTCCCGTGTTGCATTCCAAAAATTTGTTGCAATAGCAGGGTTGTAGAAGAACAACGAACCACTACCTTGTCCTCTGAAGGCAAGCGCTTCATTAACTGCCCTAATGGCAGATTCAGAAGGAGCTTGGTTAATGGACCCAGTGCTTACAGGTGTAAACTGTCTTGGCTCATAAACAACATCACGGATTGTATTTGGGAATAACTCACTGTCTACTCGGTTTAAAACTACGGTTGCAACGGCAACCTGACCAGCGTAAGGTTCCCCTTTAGCTTCTGCCGTTACGAGTTGTGCCATTAATCTCTTTTCTGCTTCTGAAATGGAAGTAGGGATTGATAAACTTTCCCCTACATAGATAGTGTTACCAACTCTATTATTTACACTTTTTAATTCGTTTACTGATACTCCGTATTTATTTGCTAAAATCCACAAAGTATCTCCACTTTCTACTGTATGCAAAGAAGCTGCTTCCGCCCCATTTTCCCCTACGAAAACTAAGGACATTGCCATAGATAAAGTTAATATTAATTTGCGCATTTAAAATAACCTCCTAGTAATCTATCAGTTATTTCTTGCTCGTAAAACAAGGCTAACAAGAAAATAGAAAACTATCATTGGGAGTTTATTGGAAACGTGGGAAAAATATCCCCTACCAAATGTAAGAATAATAATTAGTAAAAATCTGTACAATTGGTAAAAGTAATAATAAGATCTTTGATTAAAAGGAGTTTTGATCGTGTTAATACATAATAAATGGAGTCGTGTTATTGCTGTGCTGTGTTTATTTTTACCACTATTTATTCAATTTGAAATAGAGGTCTCTGGAGAGGAATCTATGCTCCCTAATGCTCGTATCTTTGTTGATGGGCAGGCTTTTCAAACTAAATATTTATTAAAGGATGGCCACCTAATGGTTCCTGCCCTTTTCTTGAAGCATACAGGTACGAGGGTTGATTGGAACGAGAAATATAATTCAGTCGTTTTCAGCAATGGTGAATATTATTTTGCAATACCTAGAGGAAGAAGTTATGTAGACAGATACTCCTATGCTACTGATAATTGGAAGCGGGATCCCCTCTCTACAGCATCTATTGAAGTAAATCAAGAAGTTTTTGTTCCATTACTTGATGTAGTGAGGAATTTGGGAATGAAGGTGGTGTATCGTCCTGAAACGCAAAAGACCTACATATATACAAAAGAGGTAAGAATTCCAAAACAAATCCGCCAAGGAAATCCCAGATTAAAGTTAGTAGCCCTTACCTTTGATGACGGCCCAGAAGGCCATTATACACCGCAAATTTTAGATATACTGAAGGAGAAGGGAGTACCGGCTACCTTTTTTGTCATGGGTAAACAAGTGAAAAGATTTCCAGAATTAATGAAAAGAATAGTGGATGAAGGGCATGGATTAGCTAATCATACGTATACCCATCCTTCCTTGCCAACTATTAGTACAAATGAAGTAATTCAAGAAATTAGGACAACCCAAAAAGAGATTGAGTGGTCTGTAGGAAGGAGTCCTGATCTATTCCGACCGCCATTTGGTGCGTTAACATGGTCGGACGAGAAGGTAATTTCACAATTAGGGCTTCGAACAGTTATGTGGACAGTTGATACCCTCGATTGGACAGGCTTACCTGCTGAAAGTATATTGGAAATTGTCCAACGGGACATCTCACCTGGAGGCATTATTCTTCAGCATAATATTGAAGTGAATCCAGATTTATTAGCCGGATCCGTAGAAGCAATCCCTTTAATTATTGATGATTTGAAAAGTAAAGGGTATACATTCGTGACTGTTCAAACTTTATTGGATAACCGTTAAAGGGAGGTAAGGGGGAGTTGACAACTTTTTTTAAGTTTTTTTAAAAGTCTAAAAAAACTATTTTTCTTAAAACGGTATAAAAAAATGTAGCAATATTTTCCTCCATATGTTATAGTTAAAAGGCTTAATATTGTTCGGAACTTTTTTAGAAAGACAAAAATGCTGTATAGTAATTTGATCTTCTAATTTCTAGAGCAACATTTAGTAATTTTATATGCGGCAAAGCCGCTAGGAGGCAACAACACATGGTAGAAGGTAAAGTAAAATGGTTTAATGCAGAAAAAGGTTTTGGATTTATTGAAGTAGAAGGACAAGACGATGTATTCGTACACTTCTCCGCTATCCAAGGCGACGGATTCAAAACTCTTGAAGAAGGTCAATCTGTTCGTTTCGATATCGAGCAAGGACAACGTGGACCTCAAGCTGCAAACGTACAAAAATAATAAACCATAATTATTAAAGCCGGTGGGGTTGGATACTATGTATTCATCCTTACCGGCTTTGTTTTGTTTTCAAGAGAAAAACGGTAATAGTAAGTTTCTAATTTCATCATAGTTATTCAAATACATATCCGTTTTCTGTACAAATAGATTCGTGTTAACATAGATATAATAAATGTTAGTATAAGGGGGATTTCCTCTTAAAGCGTTGTTTAATATACTATTTTGATGGGAAAGTAATTTATAATATTATTTGTTAAGGATGGTTTTGTGAGTAATAAAGTAATTGTATCAATATTTTTAGGTTTATTTTTTACTTTTATATTTATATCATTGAATATTAAACATTCTGCCAGCCATGAAGTTAATACAACTTGGGAGAGTTACAATGCGCCAGAGGAAGCAGGGTGGTCATCAGAGGGATTGCAAAGGGCGAGGGAATATTTTGATTCATTAAACTCGACAGCGGCCATGGTTGTTTACGATGGAAAAGTACTTTTCTCTTGGGGAAACACATCCCATAATACAAATGCCCATTCCGTCAGGAAAAGTTTTTTAAGTGCTTATATGGATTGGAAGTTGAAGCTGGTAATCTCAATTTAGGAGATTCCCTTGAAGATCTATCCATAGATGACAACCCACCTTTAACAAATAGTGAAAAACAAGCTACTGTTAGAGATTTATTGACCTCCCAATCAGGGGTTTTTCATCAAGCAGGGGAGGAGTCCTGGACCATGAGAAGAAATCGTCCATCAAGGGGAAGTCATGAGCCTGGGACGTACTTTTATTATAACAATTGGGATTTTAATCGTACTTGGAACCATTTATAATCAGGAAACAGATTCTGATTTATTTTATAAATTCAATGATAATATTGCTGAGAAGCTTGGTATGGAGGACTTTTCTTTATATCAGACAGAATATAAAACAGAACTTCAACGCTCCATTCATCCGTCATACTTATATAGGGTTTCAGCAAGAGATATGGCACGTTTCGGTCTTTTATATTTACAAAATGGTAAATGGGGAAATGAACAAATCATACCTGAAGAATGGGTAAAAGAAAGTATTACTCCGCAGGTGGACGTCCCAAGAAACCCTGTTTTTGATTATGGTTATATGTGGTGGGTAGCTACAGAAGGTCCCTTTAGCGAACTAGGTCTTTTCTCTGCTGTTGGACGCTATGGTCAATCGATTGATATTGTCCCAGAGAAAAATTTAGTTTTCGTCCATCGAGTCGATTCCAACCGAAAAGCGTTGGGTCTATTCCAAAGAAGAGTCAGTCAGGAACAGAGACTAAGGCTGCTACAATTAATTTTAGATGCCAAGTTAGATGTTCCGCAAACAGAATTAAATAGTTTATAAAAAGTAAGAAGAGGGTGACTTAAAGGGCAGACCGCCCTTTTAAGTCACCCTTTAAGTATCGAGGGAAGCCGTCTCAATCTATAAAAAGCCTGATAGGAGTTGGTTTTCCTATCAGGCACGAGTTAATCAAGGCTTTTATCATCTTTTTGAAATTTTGGGGCCACTCTTGTTATGAGGAATAACTCAAACCATTATTACTTGAAACTTGTTTCTTTCTAGATGTCTCTAGACCGGAAAAAGGCTTTCTATAACCAATGCCGATTTGTCCAACTAGATATTTTCCAAATTTCCATTGATTTATAATGTATATGGTTGAAATAGAAAGTAGGGTACTAATTGAAAACATTAATAGTATAAATAGGGCTCCCAGTTCTATTGCTAACCAACTGTATATTAGGTTCAAAACCTCTAAATAAAAATAATGCAATAAATATATACCGAAAGAATATTGGCTGATTTTAACTAACCAAATAGGTATGTTTTTAAGTTGGGTGGCAACATAAAAAGATAAAAAAAACTAATTGCTGTTGTGTGGTAAAGCATATCTATTCTTTTTGAGCTGTGTATCGTTAACCATCCATTGTGATAGGAAACTAGCAATAATATCGTTGAAATAAGGGGAGCAACTAATACCCAGTTTTTTTCGACTTTTTAAAATCCGTACAAAATCCTCATAGTAGTGTCCACAGTAATAACCTAACACGAAGTAAAAAATCCACCCCAAAAATGGTATCCAGTAAAATCGTTCCCAAATATACGTTCCAAATAAAATTTCAGGAGGTGGGAAAAAATTAAAAAACGGATAAATAAGCAATATTTATGGCTAAAGATATGGTTAGGACTACCTTTGGTCGCCACTTTTGTAGGAACTTGTGCAATAATAAATGTAACACATAAAATTGAAAAATTATTAATACAAAATAACCGTGAAAATCGCCTATAAATACATTTAGGAAAATTTTTAGTCCCCAGTCATTAATAGAAGTGGCATGTGGAATAGAATAAAAAAGAGCCATGAATAAAAATGGAAGAAAAAGTAGTTTAAATCGTTTCTTTAGAAAATGACTAGGTAATTTTCTGTTCCTGTAGGAATAAGCAATAAGAAGTTCAGAGATAAAGATGAATGTAGGTGTTCCAAAAAACAGAAACATATTGATTGAATCGAAAGTAATATAGCTCAAGGTTCCCACCTCATTGGAGATGGAGGTAAGTCCGATACCTATAGCATGAAGCAGTACTATACTTAAGCAGGCGATTGCTCTTATTATAAATATTTCTTTTATCATCGTTGAGTCTTTCATTCTATTCTCACCATCATTTAATTAATTTTTAGACTAATTGGAAATCACTTAGCTTTGTTGAAGCTACGGAACACTTTTCTTGCAGGTAACTATCCCCTTAGCTAACTAAAGCAAAACTCCACGTTCCCTTAAAAAGCCAATAAGGGTACTATATACATTAATAAAAAAGAGTTTTAAAAAATCTTTAAATAAAAATGTTAAAATAATGTTAAAACAAATTAAAAAGCTGTTGCAAAGCAACAGCTTCATTATTTTTTCATTTGTATTGGGAATCTTATAATAAAAGTGGTTCCAGTACCTAATTCACTATCCACCTCTATTTCACCTTCATGTAATCTTACTAACTCCTTAACGATTGCTAATCCAAGCCCTGTTCCTCGTCCTTTTTTGGACCGGACACGATCAACTTTAAAGAAGCGTTCCCAAATTCTTTTTAGATCGTACGAAGGAATACCGATTCCTGTATCTGCTATAGTTACAACAACAAAAGAACCTTCCTGTTTCAATTCAGCAGTAATTGTTCCGTCTTCAGTAAACTTATTAGCATTATGAATGATATTCTTAAATATTTCCTCTAATCGAAGGGAATCACCAATAATTGGCGGGGTCTTAGTCTCTTCTTTATAAATGAAGATATTGTTGTTTTCCTCCATTTCCCTTTCTAAGTTTAATGATACTTTTTTCAGGACTTCATCTAAGTGGACAAAATATAGGTCTAAAGAAACCTCTTTGCGCTCTAACTTAATTAGGTCCATCAGATCATTAACTAAGTGGTTCAAATATTCTGTTTCACGATACATAATTTCATAATATTTTTGCTGGGAGTCAGGATCTTTTACTAATCCATCCTGTAAAGCTTCTAAAAAACCTTTCATGGCAGTCAATGGTGTTCTAAGCTCATGAGAAATATTGGCAATGAAGTCAGTTCGCCTTTGTTCCAAAACTTCCCTTTCATCTTCAATTTTATTAATCTTATCAGCCATTCTATTGAAGGAACGAATGAGAGCATCAATCTCTTCAGGAAACGTATTGTCTGAGTGGACTCTTTTTTTCCAGTTTCCAAGGGCAATTTCATTAGCAGCTTCATCGAGGTTTTTTAGGGGCCTAGAGATGGTCCATGATAAATAAGATACTAAAAAGCTAACAATAATTAATCCGCTGATAATTCCCCATAAAACTATTTCCCTGATACTTCTAACGGTACTATTTATGCCTGATATAGGTGAATGAAGGACTATTCCCCCATGGATTTTTTCGTTCGTTCCCCAGGGTACAATAACAGACAGCATTGGGCGTTCCTCTTCTTCTATTCGCATTACCTCTATTCGAGATCTTCCTTGGAGGATTTCATTTATAATTTCCTCATTAATTGGCTCTCCCAATACATCTTGTCTGGAAGCAGTAGCTACAATACTTCCTTCTTCGTTAAAGAGCCAAATATTTGAGCCAGAAAATTGACCCAATTGGGCCAACAAATCTTCTACCTCATGGGTAACGGTATTAAAGTCCATTATAGCGGCGTTAATACTTGTGGCCTGTTGGAGTATTTCCTGTCTTTTGGCTTCTGTAATGTAGTTCTGTGATGAAATTGTGATCACTGCACCAATTAAACCAAAACCTAAAATAATAATAAATAAATAGCTGATTAGCAGACGCCGGAATAAGCTTTTATTAATCCACTTCATATACTGTAATCACCCTTTGCCCATGGACTGGGACTGAAATTGGTAGCCTACGCCCCATACAGTATGAATTGCTTCAATGTTATGGGCGCCAAATTCATCACGAATTCTTTTTATATGTACATCTACAGTTCGTATATCTCCTGCAAAGTCATACCCCCAAACTTGTTCTAATAATTTTTCCCTTGTGTGTACCACATTTGGATGTCTGATTAAATGTAATAATAAATCAAACTCCTTTGGTCGAAAAAACAGTTTTGTATTTCCAACGGTAATTTCTCTTTCGTTGACTGAAACAGTAAATTTGTCAAACCTATAATAATTTTCATTTGTCTCTTTCGTTTCCGTAATAGCTGGCATACGTCTAAATATAGCTTTAATTCTAGCTATAACTTCACGGGGGCTGAAAGGTTTAGTTACATAGTCATCCGCACCTATTTCTAAACCTAAAACTTTGTCAAATTCCTCATCTTTTGCTGTAAGCATAATAATGGGAACGGTTGATTTTTTTCTAATTTCTTTACAAACTTCATACCCGTCTATATCAGGCATCATAATGTCTAATAAAATGATATCTGGCTGATGCGTATCAAAGAGTTCAATGGCATCTTTGCCATTGTTTGCCTCCACAACTTCATAATGATTCTCTTTTAAATATAGCCCTATAATTTCACAAACATTTGGATCGTCGTCTGCAATTAATACTTTTACATTACTCACATTCGTTGTCCTCCCTTTGTCGGCCTAATCTTCTCCTATTTATTTTACCAATAATAAGGAAAAGTCTCCATTAATATAAAAAAGGGTGCAACAAAAGGGAGTTTAAGCCTTTTACCACACCTTTTAAAGGAATTATTAATAATCACTTGATAACTTTTGGTATAGGTTGAATCGTTTTGAGATTATAAAGAACAATGTGATAAACATGAGGGCAAATACACCCATCACTAGAAATAGCTGACCTAAAACTAATATTGGTGAAAGATTTTCAAGACGAGCAACGGTGAATATTCCATTTTGATGGAACTCTAGTAGTAATTTTATTGGTATAAAAAGGGCAAACATTTGTAGGAACAATCCGACCCAACGATGAAGCCCAGGTACGGGAAAGACAGCTAAATATAAGGCAATCCATAATGCGCCAATTAGCCAACCGAAACTATAAAACCAATCGTAATTCGCACCAGCAAGCAACATGAATAAAAATCCATTTACAAACAACCCCATATAAAATGCGATTAATTTCTTCATAATACAGTCCTCCTAACATCATTTTCTTACACTTTTATTGTACGATTCATTAATTTTGTTTTCGGTGACCTACCTCACCAACGGTTGTTTTCGATTCCAATATAATGAAAGCAACAAAAGGAGAGAAGGTGTAAAGCATGAAGGCAGTTTGGATTCAGAGGTTCCGAAGATCCAGTCAACTGATTGCTCTTGCAATTCTAGTCTTAATTCCTTGGTTAGATATTATTAGGCTAGATTTAATAAACGGCGGGTTTGTGATTGCACGCACACATTTTCCTGTCAATCAGCTTTATTTATTGGTTATTGCATTTATATTTTCAATAATATTGTTAGCTTTATTCGCCAGAACGTTTGGGAGACTGTTTTGTGGTTGGGCTTGTCCGCAGACAGGGTGGTCTGAACTTGGAGGAACGATTACGACAAGAATTCAAAAATGGAAAAAGATGAAACGATTCAATCAACGAAAAGTGAAATTATTTATTAATATCGTTGCTAGAATACTTTTTGCTGTTCCACTAATATGGCTATTTTACAGTGTTTTAGTCAGTTACTTCGTGGCTCCCCAGACAATGGTTAGCTGGCTATCTGAAGGATTCCCAATGTGGTTTACTGTATTAGGTGTTAAATTTAGTGTCTTTGCCTTTATTGATCTTTTAATCATTCGTCATAGTTTTTGCCATTCTATATGTCCTTATGGTCTAATGCAAAAATTTGTACAAAAGAACAAGTCATACAAAGTGACGTTTGACCCAAATCAATGTGTTGACTGCAATTTATGTGATATGGCGTGTCCAATGGACTTATACCCTCGAAATGTTAAAAAAGAAGATTCATGTATTAGTTGTCAAGAATGTATCGTGGCATGTGGGACTAGGGCAGAAAGTTATCAGCAAAAAAACAGAGATTTTGGAACAGAAAATTGTTTGGCGATGACATTTCGTCCTTTTGAACCTACATTGAAAGAAAAGTTTGATAAGGTTTCCTACAGTTTGTTAGGAGGCGCTAGTATCTTGGCTCTTGTATTTGCCGTTTTGGTTATAGTGGACAATGGACTGCAAATGAAACTTACTCCCATTTCATCTGCTCAAGTATCTGCAGCAACCATGACTGATTCAGAGCATAAGCAAGGGTTTGAATTAGAGATCAGTAACAACACAATGGATGAGAAGGAGTTTGTTGTGGAGATACGGAGCGATAGAGAGGATGTAAAGTTTATCCATTCTGGCTCACAGTCCATTACGGTACCCCCGGGAGAGGTATTAACAGAAGAAGTCATAGTCGGACTCTTATCGGAAGACATAGATTATGGCAGATTTAATCTTTGGCTAGATGTTTATCTTAATGGGGAGGTGGTTGATTCACTAAGAGGTGTTTTTTACTACCAACCTTAAAAATAGAAAGAAAGGATGAAATGATAATGAAAAACTTAATTCTTTATGTTGGATTTGGCGTATTTTTCCTATTACTTACTTTGGTTGTTTCTTTTGTAACAGTTGATTGGGGACTTGCTGAAGGATATGGTGAGCCATATTGGGGAGATTCAGAAGAAATAATTGAGGGGCAAAAGTTAATTACAGGTGCAGGGTGTCTACAATGCCACAGTTATCGTGGTCAGCTAGGTCAAGTAACAGGACCGACGTTAGATGATGTTGGTCTAAGAATGAACAAGCAGATTATTGAAACATTTATACGTCATGGTAGTGGAGTAATGCCTGGATATGAAGGTAAATTAACAGATGAAGAAATTGAGCATTTATCCAATTGGTTAAGTACATTCCAAAGTCCATATTCAGAAAGGTAGGGGGAGACTGAATGAAAAATCAAGCATTAACAAAAACAAATGAAAACTACGTGAGTTTTGAAAACTCAAACAATGTTGCTAGTAAATTTTTATTAACTGCTGCCTTTTATCTAATTGCAGTAGGCTTTAACTGGTATTATTATGGCAATTGTATTAGTACAGCCAGGGTTCTTCCCTGATTTTGTAGATTTCGTAGCAATGCGTGGAATCCATCTCCAAGCAATTATTTTCGGATGGTTGTCTATGGCCTTAATGGGTGCTATGTATCATATCATACCTAGAATTGTTCAACATGATTTGTATTCTAAAAAGCTAGGAAACTTACATTATTACTTAATGCATGTTGGAATTGCCACAGTAGTTGTAACTTTATTAATGGGATTCAACACTGGTAGAGAGTATTTAGAGCCAGTACTTTTCGTTAATGTAGCAGTAGTAATTATTTGGTTAGTTTTCTTTATTAATATTCTCATGACTGTAATAAAAGGTCATGTTCCTGGATTTTCAGCTGCTTTAAACTTTATGCTTTTGTCTATATTGTACTTAGGAATTAACTATTTATGGGCAAACTTCGGCTTCTGGACTGGTGTCCGTGATAATCTATCTATTTGGACTTTCGCCCATAATGCCGTAAACGGCTGGTTCATGTTTGCCTTAGTAGGTATATTCTATTATATGATCCCTAGAATGACTGGATTGCAAGGAAAAGATGCTCCTTACCCGCATTTCTTAAGTAAAATTCACTTTTTTGCAGTTTGTGTATTCATTCCACCATCTGTGCTTCACCACTTGCTTTATAATGAAGCGCCTGTCAATAACTTCTGGAAAGCTGCAGGGGAATGGACGAGTGTAGGTATGTTAATTCCAACATTCATCTGGTTCTACATTGTTGCTGTAAGTATTAAAAACAGTAAGAAACCACTTGGTGTACCAGGGAAATTTGTTGTTGCAACGATGGCATTTTATTTAGCAAACTGTCTACAAGGATCAGCACAATCGATTCGATTTATCAACGACTTTACACATGCGACTCAGTGGGTAGTTGGTCATGCACATTTAGCGTTATTTGGATTTATATCCTTCGGTGTGTTCGGCTTTATATATTGGATTCTCCAACAGTATTATGGGTCCGACAGTTACAGCACTAACTTTGGAAACTCACACTTTTGGTTATCTCTTGTAGGTTTCCTAGGCATGTTTATTCCACTAACTATTGCTGGGTTGATTGAAGGTTCCATGAGAGGAACACACGATTTCTATGCCATTAGAGAAGCAATCCAACCGTATTTACTTACGCGAGGAGTATTTGGTGGCGTGTCCTTAATAGCCTTTATTGTTTTCGCAATGAATATTTGGAAGGTTATTAATAAAGCAAAGAAAAATAACTTCGAACCGATCAATAAAGATGAACATGGAGCGTATTTAGATAAGGCAAATTAATACTAAGATCAACAGCGGTGGCCAATAAGAGGTCACCGCTGTTTTTTTGCTTATGTCTCAAGAACCGACCATTTTGAAATGACTATAATAATCTCCCGGATTGTGACTAGAATCACCGCTCGTATTTATAAAGAATTTATAATGAAAGTAGAGGGGAAAGGGGGAATGAAATGTCCATTCGAACATTAATTATTAGACATTTATGGAGGAATAAACGGAGGGTTATGGGCATGTTTCTTTGCCTTGTTATCGTCCTTACAACAATTTCTTCCCTTTATCACTTATTAGAAACAATGAATGATAGTCTAGGTAAAACATTTGATGAAATAGGTGCAAATATTATTATAACCCCAAAACAAGATGAGCTTGACCTTGCCTTCGGGCATATTACCATTCAAGGGGAAAGAAAAAAACTCCAGTTAAATGAAATAGATAAGGTGCACCAAATTCAGTATAGCAACTATATTGCACATATTTCACCGAAGTTAATCGATGAAGTCACGCTAAATAAGATGTCTGCAGCAGTCATGGGTCTCTTCTTTGAAAACGAAAAGAAAGTAAAAATGGATATGACGTATGAAGGACAATACCCCGTTGATACAAAAGAGATTCTCGTGGGCAGTGAAGTTGCAGCGAAACACTCCATTTCGATTGATGATACACTCACTTTTTTCAATGAAGATTTTAATGTAACTGGAATTCTCCATGATCAATCCCATAAAGAAATGAACCATTTTATCTTCATGGATTTAACAAAAGCACAAGCATTATTTAACCGCCCCAATGAAATATCACTCATTGAAATAGCCGCCCATTGCCACCGATGTCCCGTCCATGAGATTGCTGGGCAAATTAGGGTAGAAATGACAGGGGCAGAAGTTCGACCGCTAATGGATATTGCTTTGGCAAGAGAGGTAACATTGGACAGGTTTAGAATGTTCTTTTATGTTGTTGCCATCATTCTCTTATTGGCAGGTTCCTACCTATTAATCTATTTCATGTCTTCTTACACTAGTAAACGAAGACAAGAGATTGGAATTTTTCGAACTATTGGTTTTGAAAATAAGACCTTAGAGAAAATTATTTTGGGAGAAGCATTCTGGATGGGCACAATCGGAGGACTCGTTTCCTATATTACAAGCCTTTTGGTCGTTGCGTTTAGCAATTTCCTCTGGTTCGAAAATAGTCTATTAATCAACATTGCAATTTTAAATTTCCTTGCTGTTATGGGATTATCCATATTAATGATGGCTATCGCCGTTATAGGTCCATTACGTTACGCTTCTACATTAGACCCAGTACGAGCGCTTCATAATTTATAGAAGTCAGGAGGGGTAAGACATGATACAAGTAATTGATTTAAAAAAATCTTTTAAGGATGGTAATCAATGGGTACAAGTTTTAAATGGAGTATCCTTTACCATACAGGAAGGAGATTTTGTCTCTATAGTCGGTGCTTCTGGATCCGGGAAAAGTACATTGTTAACCATAATCGGAGCCTTACAGGAGCCTTCAGAAGGAAAGGTAATTTTTCAAGATAAAGATATTACAACGGAGGCGAAGGAGGATTTGGCGGTTTTTAGGCAAAAGAATGTTGGTTTTGTTTTTCAGCAAATGCATTTAATACCGTATTTAACTGCTGAAGAGAATGTGATGCTTCCCATGCTTCCTTTGAAATTATCAAAGGAGGAACAATTGGAGAAAGCACGTTGGGCCCTAGGGAAGGTAGGGTTGGCCACGAAAGGAACAAGGATGCCAGACCAACTTTCAGGAGGAGAGCAGGGACGAGTCGCGCTGGCTAGAGCAATTGTCAACAGACCTCCAATCATTTTAGCAGACGAACCGACTGGAAACCTGGATTCAAAAACAGGGGAAAGTATTATGGAGTTGTTTAAGGAGTTAAATAACGAAGGGCAAACCATTTTATTCATTACTCACCATCCAGGTCATGCTTCTTACGGAAAGAGAAAATTTGAAATAATAGACGGATTCCTCCAGGAAACGGGGTGATCCTATGAACAATTTTCGCTTAGTTTCCCATAGTATTTTTCGTAGAAGAAAGAAATCATTTATATTATTTACGTCCATTTTAGTTTCCGTAGCAATTATCGTTTCTTTTATCTCCTCGTATCAAGGGATGATGGAGGCAATTGAAACGGGAATAGACGACTATGGGAAAACCTTTATTTTATCTCCCTCAGGGGGCGAAGGAGCTATTTCCTATCACGGGATCCCAATTGTAGTACCTTCAAATGATCCAGAAGAAAAGTTACCCCTCAATGCTTATGAACAAATCGTTGAATCACAGCAAGGATTGATCGGGGCAAGTCCTAGAATTATTAAGGAAGCATACTGGGAAGAGGTAAATCAAGCCTTAGTCATGGTTGGGGTTGATTTAGATGGGGAAAGATCCATGAAACCGTGGTGGAAAGTATGGGGGAACTGGCCTTCCCATGAAGATGAAATAATCATTGGTTTTGATATTGGAGACAAATTTGGCTTACATGCAGGGGATACCATGTCTCTGATAATAAATGGAGAAGAAATGGAGTTTCGAGTTTCTGGAAGGCTTCACTATACAGGATACACGGATGATCGCCTCATCTACGTCCCTTATGAACACCCACACTTCTTGGCATCAGGTGAAGTAAGTTTTATGGAAATGGTCGTTTCTTTCCAAACTACAGATCAAGTAGCAGCCCCACAAGGTTGGCAATGGCGGGAACAACAAGGCCCTTTACGGGAAGAAAGGTTAGAATCGGTAGATAGGATTTCTCAATTTGCTCCTTATATTATTGGAGTAACGATTCTCCTTGGTGCATTGATCATTTGTATTACGTTGATGAATGAGGTGGGGGATCGAAGAAAAGAATTCGCTTTATGGCAAGCAATCGGTTTACGAAAACAAAGAATTATAACCTTATTACTCATGGAGATTACTTCAATGGCAGTAGTTAGTACATTTGCAGGGATTTTTCTTGGACTGCTGTTGGGGAATATTTGGTCTAGCCTTATGAGTGGTTTTCAATACTTTGCCTGGATTACCATGATACAAGGAGTTTACTTATTTATTTTTATTTTGTTGGTCACGATTCTCGTTTCATTTTTGCCAATAGTGATGGCATTAAAACAGGAACCTATCTCTCTTTTAAGAAATGAATAAAATTTACTGAAAGGTTGGATGAAAGATGGATGATTTAAAATTAATTAGAAGTTTAAAATTTTATGTAGGGTTAGCGGCTGTGTTTATGGCTATTTTTGGAATTGGCGGCGGAATGCTCATGTATTTTAATGACTTGAAGGTTATTGGTGTTATATGGACCATTTTAGGCTCATTCTTCTCTATTGCATTACCAGTAAAAGCATTGCACCATCCAGGAAGTAATCTAGAAAATAGCAATGAAATTTATGATTGATAGAATTTGTGCAAAACACAAATGGTTTTACAACCACCACCATGAGTGGTGGTCTAAAAAGTGTAGTTGATTTACCCATCATACAAGCCCTTGCCACAGGGAACCTTGTAGCTTTGGTGAAGTGTTAAATTGATTGCTTCTAAACCACTCTTTACGGAGATTTCCAAAGTGAAGAATGATATTTTTCGAAAAGAACTAGGCGATTTTTTTGCCTAGTTTTTCATATTGAAAAACTAAGTTTGGACACTATTTTTTTGTGTAAAACAATTTAATAGATGACTATAATAAGAAGATGAGTAAAAAAAAGGGGTGTTTTTGTGAAATTATATTATGAGGATCAATACATACAAGATTTTGAAACAGTAGTTAACAGGAATGGAGAAGACAACGAAGGTAATTATGTAGTATTAAAAGAAACAGCATTTTATCCGACAGGTGGCGGACAGCCCCATGATACAGGAACGCTGAATCACTTCAACGTTGTGAATGTAGAAGAGGTGAAAGGAGAAATTCGCCATTACATAGATGGAATAATGCAACCTGGCGATAAAGTAGCAGGGAAAATTAATTGGAATCGTCGTATTGATCATATGCAGCAGCATACTGGTCAACATATTCTAACGGCTGCCTTCGAAGAGTTGTACCAATTTGAAACCCTATCTTTCCACTTGGGAACAGATACTTCAACGATTGACTTGAATACAGAAAGTATAACAGAAGAGCAGTTATCAACTGCAGAAGCGAGATGTAACGAAATCATCTTAGAAAATTTACCTATTGAAACAAAGTGGATCAATGAAGGGGAGATCAGTCAATATCCTTTGAGAAAAATGCCTTCTATAAAGGATAATATTCGCCTTGTAATTATTCCAAACGTAGACTATAACTCATGTGGAGGTACCCACCCTAAGACGACTGGAGAAGTTATGGGACTCAAAGTTCTTCATTGGGAAAGACAAAAAAAAGAAAGTTAGAATTCATTTCGTATGTGGAAAACGGGTCATAAATCAGTTGCATGAAAAAAATAAAGTAGTAACAGAGATCAGCCAAATGTTAAATAGTCCAGGCTCTAAACTAGCAGAAGCTGTATCCCGAATCGTCACAGCAAATAAAGAACTAGAAAAGAAGGTAGTGGAACTGGAGGGAAAGATTCTTGAAATAGAAGGAAAAACTTTATTGGAAATAGCTGAGCATGTTAATGAACATCTCATTGTAGCCAAAGTTTTTCAAAACCGTACTATGCAAGAACTACAAAAATTAGGGAAGTTCATTGTAGAAAACAATGGACAAGCTATTGTTATTGCTATTAGTGAAAATGGGGAACAAATTCAGCTAGTTTGTGGCCGTGGAAACGAAGGTCACTGGAATATGCAGACGCTAATTAAGGAACTGTTGCCCCTAATTGACGGGAGAGGGGGAGGGAGTCCTGCTTTCGCCCAAGGTGGAGGCATAGCCAATGTTACAGGTCTGGAATTACTAGATGTTGCTCTAAGACTTTTACAAAGTAAGAGGGATTAACTAGAAGTCCTTGAAAGTTTCTAATTATGTGCTTCTGTTTGGTAACTGAATCGGTACGTTTTCACCTTTCAGTTACAGTTGGTTGCTTTACCAACCTACCTATGGCCGAGACTGCTGAAAAACTCGAAAAGTTAAATTGCAATGGCTCCGCTCGTTGCGCGCCTACTATGAGAAACCCACTCATAGTAGGCTTCAAAGATTGCAACGGCTTCGCACATTGCTTAGAGGGACTGAAAAAGTGGAAAACCACCACTTTTTCAGCACCCTCCTATGGCCCCCACTAGTCCTCAGAGCATTTAATGGCTTTCTCCGAATTAATCATTTGAGACTTCCTATATACCCCCATAAACATGAATGTCGAACACCTAACCATGTAAGCGTTTTCTCATAAATACCCTGTTAGATAACCTTCCAACCTCGTTGTTTCAGAAAATTAAAAAAGTATAATTGCAGTTAACAAAGGATGTTAACAATACTTACACGATAAGGGAGAGGGTATTATGGATCCAATTTATTTAATGAACAATGTTTGGATTATTATCTGTTTCACGTTAGTACTACTTATGCAAGGAGGATTTATTTTACTAGAAGCCGGTTCCACAAGAATGAAAAATGCGGGACATATTGCTGGTAAAACGATCTTTACAGTTGGAATAGCGTCCCTTGTTTTCTGGGCAGTTGGGTATGGATTTATCTACGGAGAAGGAAATGCATTTATTGGTTTATCTGATTTCTTCTATGGTGATTTTACTTCTGTTGTAGACGGATTAGCAGGTTCTGTAGACTTTATGTTCCAACTAGCGTTTGCGGCGATCGCATTGACTATTGCCTTTGGTGGTTTCGCGGAACGTGCGAAACTAACTGCATACATTGTATTTGCAATTGCGTTCTCGGCTATCGTTTATCCAGTAGTCGCTCATTGGATTTGGGGTGACGGCTGGTTGGGAGCATTAGGAAAGCAAGATTTTGCAGGCTCAACAGTTGTTCATTTAACTGGTGCCATGGCTGCATTAGCAGCGACCATCATACTTAAGCCACGAATTGGGAAATACAATAAAGATGGTTCTCCAAATGAATTAGCAGGACACAATCAAGTTTATACCGCTCTAGGTGTATTGGTACTTTGGGTAGGTTGGTTTGGATTTAATGCAGGAAGTACACTAGGTGTAGACGATGCGTTCTTTGGTTATGTAGCCCTCAATACACAATTAGCAGCAGCTGCTGGTGCACTAGGTGCCATGTTTATAGTTTGGGCATTATCTGGAAAGGCAGACGTTCCTACAACATTAAATGGTGCTTTAGCTGGTTTAGTAGCGATTACTGCATCTTGTGCCTTCGTTGCTCCATGGGCCGCTGTTGTCATCGGTATTATCGGTGGGTTAATCGTATACGCTAGTATGAAATTCTTTGAAAAAATGAAAATTGACGATCCTATCTTTGCTTTATCCGTGCACGGAACTGCAGGGATATGGGGAACGATCTCAACAGGTTTTTTTGCAACACCTGAACTTGCAGCAATGAACGGAGGAGCAGCTGGTTTGTTATATGGCGGTGGGTTCACACAATTGGGAGTACAAATTGTTGGAGTCGTATCATCTGGTGTCTTTGCCTTCGTTATTTCTTTCATCATCTTAAAAGTAATGGTTGCCGTTATGGGGGGAATACGTGTATCAGAAGAAGAAGAGCTTGTGGGTCTTGACTTAAGTGAGCATGGAAGCTATGGTTATCCTGAAAACATGCCTGAAAAATCAAGTGATTCCTTAGGAGCATAATAAAAATCATTCACTTTAACGAGAGAGACTGATATATATGAAAAGCTTTCAAGAAGTAAAAACCTACCGATACGAAAATATAGCCAAGGTTTCTTTAAATCATTTGGAATTAAACCTATTCCATGATGATTTAATGAGAAGGATTATAAAAATTGCTTTGCGGAATTTGGAAAGTGAGTGGGGACTCCCCCTGCTCACTTTGCATTTTTTTTTAATGGGAAGCGCTGGGAGGTTTGAACAAGCTCTTTGGAGCGACCAGGATCATGGAATAATTTATACAGGAACAGAGAAGCACCAACAATATTTTCAGAAACTTGGTTTGGAAATTAGTGAAGGTTTTTCCCTTTGTGGGTATGAACGATGTGACGGTAAAGTAATGGCGTCCAACGAACTCTGGTGCAGATCCGTTCATCAATGGGAAGCTCAACTTACGAAGTGGTTAATGGACGAAACGTGGGCCTCACTCAGAAACTTTTCCATATTCTTTGATTCCCGTGTACTCATGGGTGATAAGAACTTGTTAGCTCACTTAAAGACTCATTGCTTTAAACAAATTGACCAAAGTAACCACGTTTATACCCGTCTAGTCGGAAATATGGGGAATATGAGGAAACCAATCGGTTTATTTGGTCACTTTTTGACGGAAAAATATGGCCCTTATGCGGGGACTATTCATTTAAAACAGAGAATATTTTTCCCATATGTAAATGCAATAAGGCTGTTAGCCCTTCGAGAGAAAGTCTTTAAATCTTCCACCATTTCTCGAGTTAGGGAACTGTCAGACAAGTTTCGGCATATTAAACTCTATGAAGAGGAATTTATGAGATTACTAGAACTCCGCTTAAAATTACAGCAGGATTGTAAGAATTACGAGGAAGTTCAACATATTCCAATTAGTAATTTAACAAAAGCAGATAAGCGACAATTGAAGAGGATAACTAATAGTGGTTATAAGCTATGGAAGGAAACGAAGAGTATCTTACTTAAAGGGGTATAATTGGCATGAATCCAATGATTCAATTTTTAAAACAATTATCAGGAAAAATGAATCCTAATATGTATTCGGCAGTCTCTACTTCAAGAAATGCTGAACAAATTGCCTATATTCGCCAGCTTCAGCGAGAGTTTAAGAAAAAGGATAGCCTGCAAGTCCCCTTTTCACAATTAAACATCGTCGTTTTCGATTTGGAGACGACGGGGTTTTTCCCTAATAAAGGAGATCGAATCTTATCGATTGGTGCTGTTAAGGTGAAAGGGGATCAAGTATTAGCAAAAGAGCGATTTTATTCCCTTGTTCAAAGCAGGGGAGGGCTTACACCGGAGATTGTAAGCTTAACTGGAATTACAGAAAGAATCCTACAAGACGCGCCTCCTATGGAACAGGTACTTCTTGATTTTTATGAATTCGTAAATGGGGATACGTTAGTTGCTCATCATGCAAGCCACGAAAGAAGATTTATGCAGCAAATGTCCTGGTCAATCTTAAAAACTAGTTTTGATCATCGAATCGTTGATACGTTGTTTTTGACTAAAATAACTGCCCCAAACCTTCCCCTCGTTACATTAGATCAATGTTGCGAACATTTTAATATAACAATCCAAAAGCGTCATCATGCATTGTTTGATGCACTTGCTACTGCTCAGCTTTGGGCAGATAATATCCGCTTTATTCAACGTTTAGGTTATGAGAATTTAAAAGATGTTTATGCTCATTTAGCATCAATAAGTTAGTTTTTTTGTAAAGGTCAATTAGAGTTTGAAGTTTCTTCTTCAGTAAGTAGTACTTGGAAAATGGTACGTAGAATAATTATAGTAACTCTAAATTATATATCGGAAAATTTAAGAGAAAAACATCATCTACGTAAAATGATGTTTTTCTCTTATTTTGATTAATTGGTTTTTCTTCGGAAGTGGAATGGTAAATATAAAAGAATAAAAGTGGCGAAGACAATTATCTCAAGGCTGAGAATATACCATGGATAAGGTCCTAGCCAGTCTAACATACTTGGGCCATGTGGTTTTCTGGCGAGGAACATGTAATTAGCTCCTGTCAATTGATTGACTGTAAAAGGCAACAACGGCCAATAAATTTAAAATTACAAACGATTTTATGACAGAGCGGAAGGTGACGGTGTATTTTAAACCCAAATCATATAGAGTATCGCTAATATAATCGCAATATGAGCCAAGAAAAAATGGACAAACCGAAAATGTGGAAACGTGTAAAACAAATCCGGAGTGAGCATCGCCTGTAACGCTCCGACCAATTCCAAAAAAATAAATAATCTCAAAAATTCGGTAGCTTTTGGTTAACAGCATTAATGCGCTTAACAACAAACTGATCGTACAAAGATGTAAGGGAAGATTATAGCGAATATCCCACAACCCATGAGATACAGTCCAAGTGACAAGGGCCACTTCTGAAATAACTAATATGGAAAAAAAGAATCCAGCGTACTTGTTCCATAAATTTTTGTTCACGAAAAACATAAAGCAGAATAACCGATATAAGGAAGATTAGTAATACTATTAAATGAGCTGTAGAAAGAAACAATGCATTATCACGATAGGCAGCAGGATCAAATATTTGATGGAAAAACAGGATAGTTACCATAAAACTACTTGCCCCCTCACATTAAGAACGACGTATACTTTATAATTCATAGTATACAACTTCCCCATAGTTTATAATAGATTTAACTAGGAAAATAGAGGTTAAAATAATTCATATATAAGGGGGCGTCTCCATTGGAGAAACAAAAATACACCCAAGAATATGCTAAAGAACTAGATAAAGAAGATGAATTAACAACCTACAGAGAAGAATTTTATATTAAAGACGGAATGATTTATTTAGATGGTAATTCCTTAGGACTTCTCTCAAGACGGGCTGAACAATCAGTACATAATTTACTAGATTCATGGAAAAACCTTGCCATTGATGGCTGGACAGAAGGGGAAAATCCGTGGTTTTATTTATCAGAAACCTTAGGGGAAAAAATGGCTCCTTTAGTTGGTGCTAAGAAAGAGGAGGTTATTGTTACAGGATCCACCACCTCAAACCTTCATCAACTAGTAGCTACTTTCTACCGACCTACCGGCAAAAAAAACGAAAATCTTAGCAGATGAGCTTGCTTTTCCAACAGATATTTATGTTCTTCAAAGTCAACTTAAGTTAAAGGGGTATGATCCGAAATCCCATTTAGTAAAAGTGAAAAGTGAGGACGGACATACTCTCAACGAAGACGAAATAATCGAAGCCATGATGGACGATGTTGCTTTGGTAGTTCTTCCGAGCATATTATTTCGTAGTGGTCAAATTTTAGATATGAAACGATTAACCGAAGCGGCCCATAAGCGAAATATCCTCATTGGTTTTGATTTATGTCATTCCATCGGTTCTATTCCCCACCAGCTCCATGATTGGGATGTGGATTTTGCCTTCTGGTGTAATTATAAGCACCTTAACGGTGGACCGGGGTCAGTTGGTGCCTTATATGTGAATACACGTCATTTCGGTAACGAACCAGGGCTGGCAGGTTGGTTCAGTTCGAAAAAAGAGAGCCAGTTTGATATGAAGCACGATTTAGTCCACGAGACAAATGCAAGGGCCTTCCAGATGGGAACCCCCCATGTCTTAAGTCTAGCACCGATTATCGGTTCTTTAAGTATGTTTAATGAAATTGGAATGGCGAAGATTAGAAAAAAATCACTAAGGCTTACTTCCTACATGTTAGAACTTATTGATTATGAGTTAAAGGACTACCAGTTTAAGGTGAGAAATCCAATGGAAGAAGAGAGCAGGGGGGCACATATCTTTTTAGAACATCCTGAGGCGGCGAGAATATGTAAGGCTTTGAAAGCAAAACAAATTGTCCCTGATTTCCGTTCCCCTAATGGGATAAGGATGGCCCCAGTAGCGTTGTACAATACGTTTGAGGAAGTATGGCTGACGGTGAAAATGCTAAAAGAAACTATGGAAAATGAAGAATATAAACAATTTGAAAATAAGCGTGGGGTGATTGCATAATGTCAAAAGATACAAGGATGGTGGAAGGAGGTTGGATTGATATATCCCAACCGTTAACGAAGGACATAGCCCATTGGCCTGAGGATACACCTTTTTCGTATGAAGTATCTTATTCAAAGGAACAAACAGGTTCCGTTAACATTGGTCGGATCACCACGAGTACCCATATCGGTACTCATATTGATGCCCCTTTCCACTTTCTAAATGATGGAGACCGAGTATTAGACTTAGATATTAATATCTATATTGGTCCTGCTCGTTTGATAGATGTGGGGGAAACAAAGGAAATCAACGAAAAAGCGTTAGAACAGTTCCAACTAGAGGGGATTACTCGCCTGTTAATAAAATCGACTATTAATAATAACCCAACTGCATTTCCAAAAGAAATTCCATTTATTACAAAGGACGGAGCGGAGTTTTTAAAAAGCAAAGGAATAAGGCTAGTAGGTGTGGATGTCCCCTCAGTAGACCCTTTGGATAGTAAGGAGTTACAAGGTCATCACGCATTATATGAAAATGGTATCTATATACTAGAAAATGTCATGCTAGACCAGTTGCAAGAAGGGGACTATGAACTTATTGCCCTCCCTTTAGCTATTAAAGAAGGGGATGGGAGTCCTGTGCGGGCAGTCGTCAGACCAATATAATTTATTTAAGCTTCCTAGATGGAATTATTATTCAAGGGAGCCTTATTTTGTTGTGCATTTCTTAAGAAAATGAATTATAATAGAAACGGATGTTCTCTTAGAACTTATTTAAAAAGAAAGCTCTGTTATGGTTTAATGTTGAATTTCGCTACAGGAGCTCGCTTTCCGCGGGCAACGCTTCAGCCTCCTCGTCCCTGCGGGGTCTTCAGCCGTTGCTTTTCCCGCTGGAGTCTCGCTCCTTTCGCTCAAATCAACGCCTATTAAAATTCAACACCAGCCAGTAACAGAGCCAAAAAGAAAAGTAAAGGCGGGTAGCTTATGAAGTTAATCATAGCTGAAAAACCTGATCAAGGAACAAAGCTGGCAGCCCCATTTCCTCACCAAAAGAAAACCGGTTACATTGAAATCAGTCCATGTACCCTTTTTCCTCAAGGAGCATTCTTGACATGGGCTGTTGGACATTTATGTGAATTAGTGCCTCCAGAGCAATATGACCCCAAATGGAAGAAATGGTCCATACAAACCTTACCTATCCTCCCAGAAACATTTAAGCACCAAGTCGTAAAATCCAAATGGAAGCAGTTTAACATCATTAAAGAATTCCTAAAGCGAAGGGAATTAAGTGAAGTTATTATTGCCAGTGACGCTGGTAGGGAAGGAGAAGCAATTGTCAGGATAATCTTGAGCTTATGTAAGAATGACAAGCCAACAAAGCGCTTATGGATATCCTCATTGACACAAAATGCAGTATCGAAAGGATTTCAGGGATTGCTTGATGAGCAAGATACAAGGAATTTATATTATGAAGCTCTCAGTCGTTCTTGTGCCGATTGGGTTGTAGGTATGAATGCTTCTCGAGCCTATACACTTCTTTTGCAACAGCATGGTATCTCCGACGTTTTTTCCACAGGACGGGTACAAACTCCCACTTTAGCTCTCATTGTGAAACGGGAAGAGGAAATCAATAACTTTAAGGCGGAGGCCTTTTGGGAAGTGGTGGCCACCTTTCAACAGGAGGAGATGACTTTTCAAGGGAAATGGCACAAAGATGGAGAAACCCGTATTAAGGATAAGGAAATGGCGGAGCGGATTGTCCATTTTTGCCGGGGAAAAGAAGCAGAAATAGCTTCCATCGAAAAGGAGAGGAAGTCATTTCAACCACCCTACTTATTTAATCTTTCTTCATTACAGGCAACTGCCAATAAATTATTCAAATATTCGCCTCAGCAGACATTAGATATAGCCCAGAAGCTTTATTTGAAGGGAATAATCTCCTATCCCCGATCAGATTCGAACTTCATAACAAAAGAAGAAGGGAAAATGCTGCCCGATATATTACAGAAAATAAGTGCAATTAAAGGATATGAATCATTTTTTCCGCTGCCAGTTCCTTCGATTGAAAAAAATAAACGGTATGTGAATGAAAAGAAGGTTAAGGACCATTATGCCATCATACCGACGGAGCAAGTGAAAGATCCTGCTAAGCTTTCCAATGAAGAAGAAAAAATTTATGATTTGATAATTAAACGACTTATTGCTGCCCATTATGAAAATGCCATCTTCGATTACACAACCGTTCATAGTTTAGTAGACAAACGGGCAACATTTATATCGAAGGGAAAAGAAACAATCCAAGAAGGCTGGCGGAAAGTAATATATGAGAAAAAGGGAGAAGGAAATGAAGAACAAGATCTTCCTGCACTACAGGAGGGTATGAAACTTACAATTCCGAAAGTGGAATTGAAAGAAGGCAAGACGCAGGCTCCTAAACGCTTTACAGAAGGTGAGCTAATTACTTTAATGAAATCAGCCGGTAAGTATATCGAAGATGGAGAGTTAGTAAAAATATTGAATAAAACAGAAGGTTTAGGAACAGAAGCGACTAGAGCAGGAATTATCGGCGTGTTAAAAGACAGAAAGTACATTTATGTCCAGAAAAATCGTGTATTTGCCACAGAAAAAGGAAAGCTATTAATTAAAGCATTAGGAAATAGTATCTTAGCTTCCCCTGAAATGACTGCTAAGTGGGAACAGCGGTTAAGTGAAATTGGTGAAGGGAAGGCATCACCGGCAATATTTATGGAACAGGTGAAAAAGCTATCGGCTAAACTTATTAAAGATGCCGTGACTGCATCAGAAATGTGGAATTTCGAAGGTATTGACGTAGACAGTGTTAAATTAGCTTCACCACGGCGAAAAGGTCAAAAAAAATCCCAAGTTTCTGTTGGGAACTGTAAAAAATGTGACGGGAAATTAATTGATAAAGGAAGTTTCTATGGCTGCTCCAATTACCGGCAATCGAAGTGTGATTTTACAATTTCAAAGAAAATCTTAGGTAAGACTATCCCAGTAGCAAATATAAAAAAACTTCTTAAAGATGGGGATTCAGGTCTAATGCAAGGTTTTCAGAAAAACGACCGGACCTTTGATGCATCAATTGTCTGGAACAATGATTCAGGGAAAATAGAGTTAAAATGGACAAATTAAAGCTTCGATTTTAATCTTTTTTAGAAGATAAGAAACTATTGAGGTGAAATGTATGGGAAAATTTGTTTTATGGACGATGGTAAATATTTTGTTATTACAAATTATAGCGCTAGTGCTCGGTCATTACACAACTATTCATTGGTCTGAAATGGCGTTCTTTGTTGGTGGGTTTGCTCTTTTCTTTGGCTACTTATTCTCCTCTTCTGGAGATGGCTTTACCCAAAGGACGGAAGCAAGGGCAATGGCTCAAACCATGTTTACATATATGCCAAAACGGAGCACCTTTCGATTCTCTTTTTCCCCATTTTTTGTAGCCGCTGTACTATTTCTCTTATACAGTTTTGTTGTACCATATGTGTTTCTCTAGCATGTGGAAAGGGATTTTAAGGGAAAACGAGGGAAAACGAATTTATCATAAATAATAAATTAAAAGAAGGTGACTTAGATGGTGTCACCTTCTTTTTAGGTTAATTGCAATATAAAATAATTTATCTCTGACAATTCACTTTCCATAAGAGACTTTATGATTTAGTCGACCTAGTAAAGTGAGACCGTAGTCCTTCACCAATTAAATAAAAGCTCATAATTGTGTAGGTGATAGCAAGGGCAGGATAAAAGACTATCCATGTTTCCCGTCTTAAATACGACCTCGTCTCCCCAAGTAAAGTAGCCCAATTTAAGCTGGCATTTTGCAATTCTCCGTAGGCAAAGTCCAGTTGTACCCATGTTTGAGACACAAATATACTAAATACACCAAGCTGTGCTATTAAAAACATGACTTTTCCTAAATCGAGAAAGAAATTCGTTATAATTGACGGAAGTAACGCTGGAAAATAGTACCTCATATATAGTCCAACGGGAGAATTCCCAATTGTTAAACCAGCCTGTACATAGAGTGACTTAGAAACAAGATTCCCTTCTTGCTGCAATATATAACCTACTCGACCAACTTCGATAAATGCAAGAATAATAATTACCCAAGTCATTCGATTCGGTGAAAATAAGAGGAATGGCATATTCATTAATAAGACTGCTGAAAATATTGGTGGTAAGGCGGAAAAAACCTTGTTCCAACTATTCATCACCCAAAAGGCAGGTCCACTTTGTTTAATGGCACTTAAAGCTAATGGTACGGCAACAGCATAACGTATTACAGTTATAAAAAACACAATTAATAGCGTGTCCTGTGCACCTAATATGATGAGGGACAATAAATCTCTACCTTCTCCGTCGGTACCAAAAGGTTCAAAAGGACTTGACCAAGATGGAGGAAAAGGTGCTGTGGAAAAACTGCCATCATCATGAAATCTGACTGTATCATCTGTTAACTCCTGATCAACAAAAGGAAGAAAAGGACCAATGAATGTGACAACTAATAACAAACACAGCATGATGCTACCTATGACGAAAGATTTTTGTTTAATCATAATTGCTCCTTTCTCCGCGGATCAAGGCGGTTAGCAGCAATTTCACTAATAATTTGTGATATAAGGACAATGAGCATAAAACACATGGCTAGCCCAATGATCAATTCCCCTTCGTAAGCAGACCTTCTTCCTGCTGATAATACATTGGAAAAGTCCATTGCTTGGAATAGCCGATAGGCGGCTCCTGGATATGCCATCAAGTATTCTACCATTAATAAATTTGAGATAATATAAATAGTAACAGAAGAACAGTGAGAAAGAATCGTCACATAACAGTTTCGCAAAATGTGCTTATATAAGACAATTTTTTCTGTGAACCCCTTTGCTCGTGCTACTGCAATGTACTGCAATCCCTGTTCATTAGCAATTGCCGTTGAGGTAATTCTAGCAATATACATGGTAGGGAAAATGGCTACTATGAAGGTTGGAACCAAGAAACTGTACCATTCCCCAATACTAAACAGGGGAATAAAGGGAAGAAATTTAATGACAAGCAATTGAATCAGAATTATCAAGAAAAAATCTGGAATGGCCTGTATTAGGAATGTTAGCCCGTTCCCAAGAAAATTCATCTTCTTATTAGCGTTACGATAATCAAAGATACCTTTCCAAATACCAGCAAATATACTAATAATAAATGCAGCTACGATTATTTCCAAGCTACGTGGAATAAAAGTGACAATGATATCTTCCACGGAATGATGCCTGTTCGTGCCGCCTAGACTTTTATTTTCCACTATCCCTTTAAAAAATTGCTGAATATTATGTATATAACTCTCCCATGACATCTCATATGTTGTTCCATCACACCGTCTACCAAAACCATTTGTGCATCTCTAGGGAACAGGACAATGAAAATCACTAGGAGAGTGACGATGACAAATACAATGATGGATTTGATTATATTTCTAGCTAATGTCATTGCCGATAAACCTCCTAAAATTTAGTTAAACGAAATAATAGTATAAATACTATCATACTATAACATGTATTATATTTCACTAGATTTTTAATTTTGAGAAAATTACTAGAATAAATTACAATAGTTATGTAACAAGCATTTTCAGTCTTTAGGAAGATTAATTACTAACAGGGGGGAATTGTGTGGGTAACGACAACAGTAACGGCAAAACATATGCCTACGAAGGAGAAAAGAATCTTCATACAGATTTTAAAAATAATATGACTTATGGAGAGTACTTACAACTGGATAACATTTTAAACAGTCAAAAACGACTATCTGAACATCATGATGAAATGCTCTTCATTATCATTCATCAAGTTAGTGAACTGTGGATGAAGCTTATAATTCACGAAATTCAGGCAGCAATTGTATCTATTAAGAAAGATGAGTTGCAAACTGCATTTAAAAGGTTAGCGAGAGTATCCAAAACCCAATCTCAAATAATTCAATCGTGGGATGTTCTATCAACTTTAACTCCATCTGAATATCTTGAATTCCGTGATTCTTTAGGACAGGCTTCTGGCTTTCAATCATTTCAGTACCGAATGATTGAGTTTGCTTTAGGTTACAAAACAGAGCACGTCCTAAAGATTTATGAAAAAGATCGTAATTTACATAAAAAGCTTGTGGAGGCTTTTGAAGCACCAGGCTTATATGATGTGGCAATTGAAAAATTGGCAAAAGAAGGATTCCCTATTCACCCAGACCTTTTAGAGCGGGATTACTCAACACCTTATGCTGCCCATGAGTCAGTAAAAAAGGCGTGGATGGAAGTCTACAAAAATACAGATAAATATTGGGATTTGTATCAACTTGCAGAGAAGTTAGTGGATATTGAAGACTGGCTACAGCAATGGAGATTTCGCCACATGAAAACGGTTGAGAGAATTATTGGTTTTAAAATGGGTACAGGAGGATCTTCAGGTGTAAACTATTTAAGGAAGGTTCTGGACCACCGGTTTTTTCCTGAATTGTGGGATGTACGAACAGAATTGTAGTAAGCTACTAAAATATAAATTAGAGGACAAGGAGTATGTGGAAATGGAAAATATAGCAGAAAATCTTGCTCAACAGCAATTGGATGCCTATAACAATGGAGATATTGAAGCTTTTTTAATTAACTATCACCAAGACGTTTCGGTCAAAGATTTTCCTTCTAATGAAGTCGTTTACTCTGGGTTAGATAACATGCGGGAAAGATACTCAAAGTTATTTATGGAAAACCCAAATCAGCATGCAAGACTGCTCACAAGAATAGTTCAAGGAAACGTCGTGGTTGATCATGAACATGTGACAGGGAGGGCTAATGGAAAAGAAGTATATGCCATGGCCATCTATGAGGTTATTAATGATAAAATTGCCACTGTCTGGTTTAAAAGGTAGGTCATAAACTCTCATCAAGCATTTGAGTTGATCCACCATGAGTTAATGTAAATAATCAATCACGAAAAGGGGCTGCAACCTACGAAGTTGCCAGTCTCTTTCTGCTGTTTCTAGGGAATTCACATAACAAATTGGTTATGGGAAAAACTAAAAAGGACTTGCCAATAATGTTCGAAATTGTCATTGAGGAGTGTTAATATTGGAAATTTATTTTTCACCAGAATTATTTAAAGAAAATGCACAAGTTTTAAATGTAGTAACACAGAACAATAATCCCGTCGGTTACTTGGCTTTTTTAATGGAGGAAAATAAAATGTATGTGTATGGACATTTACAGGAAGAGGGGGTTACAGAGGATTTTAAAGACCTAGTAAAGCCATATATTCAGGGACTAACAAAAATGAAACAAGGACTAGAGGTATTCCTTTATTTATCAGTTGGTGGGAAACAAGTAGAAGTAGGCATAGAAAAGGAAAAAGAATAACAACTAATACTCTGATTATTTTCCAGTAGTAGAAATGTAACTTGTTGAATACAATGTACAAGCTGAAGTTTGTCCTATCAACAAGGATACTATTGGAGGATGATGAAATTGAGTATGATATTTACATATATTTTTTTAGGTTTATCATTAGCAGCGCCCATTGGCCCTATTAATGCCGCCCAGTTGGATAAAGGGATAAAGGGAGGGTTTCTCCATGCGTGGCTCGTAGGGTTAGGGGCGACTGTGGCGGATGGTATCTACATGTTCCTTGTATTTTTGGGGGTTTATCACTTAATTGAACTTCCATTTGTGCAGTCATTTTTATGGTTATTTGGTTTCTTCGTTTTAGTTTATACTGGTATCGAGAGTTTGGCCAGTACAGGAAAGATTGAAAAAAATAGGCATCTTCGTTCATCTGGAGAGTCTTACCTAAGGTCTTTCTCCTCAGGTTTCTTCTTGTCTCTCTTTAATCCTATAACGATCTTATTTTGGCTTGGGATTTTTGGATCCATATTAGCTAAAACAGTAACTTCCTACAGCACGAGCCAAGTCAGCCTGTATATCGTCGCTATCTTTATAGGTATAACATTATGGGACATTTCTATGGCTGCCTTGGCAAGTATTCTCCGTAAATATCTGACTTCTACCCTTTTACGAATTATTTCTATCCTATCTGGAATTTCCCTCATAGGATTTGGTGTGTATTTTGGTATTCAAGCAGCTACTGTGTTATTTTCTTAAATAATGTACTTGGTCCATTGTCGTTCGGGTCTTGTGGATGTTTTTTCCAATAATACCTCATAAAAAAGGTTATTAACCCAATGGTTCCAAGAAATAAAATGCTAACGAAAAAACCTGGTCTGCTTGTACTATGGAAACAGGTACCTCCTATGGCAAGGAGGACTAGTGAGACACCAATAATTCGTTTTATTCTATCCCCTAACGATAATTTCATTAGGCGGCCGAATGAACCTAATATAAAGAACCAGTTATATAAAAGCATCAAGCCTGCTGCTGTAGTGAAATATTCATAAATATTACCAGGCATTATTAGGGATAAAACGATGGAAATAATAATACCTGCAGATGTTAGTCCAATAGCGGGAAGGGCAATTTTGTTTTTTATCCGTTTAGCAAAAACAGTTGGAGCATCTTTATCCTCTGCTAAGGTGACGAGAATTCGAATCACTGCAAATAAAGATGCGACCATTGTAGAAAATCCTGCTATGATAAAAACCCCATTAAAAATATGAGGGACAAAGGGAATGGCATAACGACTTAGAGCAGTGACGAATGGACTTTTTTCCGTAGAAAAACTCTCCCATGGAACCATAACCAATGCAAGTCCTAAGGCTGTAATGTAAATAACAGCAAGTGTCAAAAGCATCAATTTCCCTGCTTTTGGTGCTTCTTCCATGTTCTTTAAACGGATAGCCAATAGTCCGATGATTTCAATTCCAGCAAACCCGTAAAATCCAAATATTAACGATGGCAGAAATCCAGTAATGCCATTAGGAAACACCCCTCCAACATTTTGTGGAACGTCAACCGTTTCCCTTTCTCCCCCAAATAACCCAAATAAGGCTAAAGCGGCTAATATGATAAACATAACAATGGCGGCAATTTTTAAAACTGCCAGCAAGTTTTCTATCCGATCAAACCCTTTCGTTCCCGTAAGAATTACGATGATGCCAAGAGTAGCATAACCACAAGCGAAGACCCATAAAGGAATAGCAGGGAACCAAAATCGACTGAATATGGCTAACGCTGTCATTTGACTTCCCATGATTAACATTTCAGAAGCCCAATAGACCCAACCGCTGAAAAAACCAGCCCAACGTCCATATGCTTTTTTGGCATAGGATCGAAATGAGCCCTTTTGCGGATCGGCAATGGTTAGCCTTGCTAAAGCTTCATAAACAAAGTACGTAGCAATTGCTGCCAGTGCAAAAGAAAATAAAACGGAAGGACCAGCCATGGAAATGGCAATGCTTGTTCCAAGAAAGAAACCTGTACCGATAGTACAGGCAACGCCTAATAAAGATAACTGCCACCATTTCAAAGGCTTTTCTTTTTGTTCGTTCGCATTTGTCTTCATTATTTTCCTCCACAAGTTATACTCCTATTATTGTGAGAAGAATACCCATTTAATATGTAAGAAGGAATTCTTTTTATGGTGTGATTACAGGAAGATAAAGCATATTACTTATGGGAGAGAAATAAAGATTCTATAGAGACCTCTATGCAATAGAAAAACTAAATCATAGTTAGGAACTCTTGAGGTTTATATAAAGGGATACTAAATTTAATTTTATGTTGAAAGGAGAAGATCAAATGCCGAGCATTATTATTACTTTGGCTTGGGTTTTTGTAGGAATTAGGTGCGGTCTTAAGTTTTTTCACCTAATTAGTAGCCGTTCAAAGGATTGGTTGGAAATCTTGTTTTATTTGTCTGTTACTCTCATCGCCTCTCAGTAGTTTTATAAGCTATTACCTAAATATATTAATGGGGAGGGATTGGTTTATATGTCGCTCATTGGAAAAAGCATTCCCCGAAAAGAGGCTTATGATAAGGTCACTGGTAAAGCTAAATATACAGATGATAAGTTTGCTGCTGATGGCAAACTTCTTCATGGAAGATTAGTTACAAGTCCTATCGCACATGGAAAAATAATAGCTTTTCATTTGGAGGAGGCTTGGAAAGTTCAGGGAGTGAGGGCAATCATTGCTGGAGAGCAATTTCCCTTGACTGGGGAGGAGATAAAGGACAGACCACCAATCGCCTTTGAAAAAGTTCGTTATCATGGGGAAGTTGTCGCTTTGGTCGTTGCCGATACACCAGTAATAGCAAACCAAGCAGCAAGTCTCATTAAGGTAGAGTACGAACAATTGCCTGTTGTAAATTCCCCAACAGAAGGGGTTCAGGAAAATGCTCCCCTTATTCATGAGTATGTGGAGGAATATGAAAAAGATGAAGGAATTGAGCCTTTCCCCAATACGAACATAGCCAATCAAATGAAAATACGGAAAGGAAATAAAGAGCAAGGATGGCGAGAATCAGAGGTATCCATTGAAGCAAACTTTTCCTTTTCCCCTTCTGATCATGCAGCCATGGAGACAAGGTCCGCTACTGCGGAGATTGATGGGCAAGGAAATCTAATTATTACCTCCTCCTCCCAAGCACCGTTCATGATCAAGAAACTCTTAAGCGATTACTTTGAAGTGGATGTAGGTAAGATAATTGTTCATACCCCATTAGTCGGTGGGGGATATGGTGGAAAAGCCTCTGTATTCCTTGAAATTTTAGCCTATATCGCTTCAGGAAAAGTTGGCGGTCGCCCAGTAAAAATAACCCATACTCGTGAAGAAGACTTGAAAACGGCACCATGCCATATTGGGTTAGACGCGAGAATAAAGTTAGGTGCAACTAGGGATGGGAAGCTGACTGTAGCTGAGTTAGTGTATTTATTTGATGGGGGGGCTTATTCTGATAAGGCAATCCATTTAAGTAGAGCAGGAGCCGTAGATTGTACTGGTCCATATGCTATCAAACATATCCATTGCGACTCTTATTGTATCTATACCAATCATCCTTTGCAGCACCTTATCGTGGGTTTAGCCATGGGGAGGTCTTGTTTTGCTTTGAAAGAGCTATGGACATCCTTGCCAAGAATTTAAACATGGATCCCCTCTATATAAGGGAATTAAATGCCATTGGTCCTGGTGATACTACTCCAACTCAAACATTATTAAACAGAAGTAACATTGGAGATTTGCGACAATGCCTTCAGAAAGTAAAGGAGTTAAGTAATTGGCAGGAAGGGCAAGTATCCCCTGTTAATGAGCGATTCGTCCGTGTCAAAGGAATTGGTAGTCTTTGGAAAAATTCAACCATACCTCCAGATTCTAGTTCCGGTGTTATACTAACTTTCAACCCAGATGGTAGCGTTAATCTCATTTCGGGAGTAGTTGAAATTGGAACAGGAACAAAGACAGTTTTAGCACAAATGGTGGCAGAGCGTTTTAAAATGGATGTTAGTCAAGTCCATGTGAAAATGAAAGTAGATACACAGACCACCCCTGAACATTGGAAAACAGTTGCCAGTAGAGGTACGTTAATGGCCGGAAGGGCGGCCTTAGCAGCGGCAGATGATGCCATTTGTCAGATTAAAGAAATTGCAGCAACTGTTTTACGAAGTCGTGAAGAGGATTTGGAAATAGCCAATCAACGAGTATATTTAAGGGATAACCCATCCATATGCCTGCTATTTGATGAGATTGTTTATGGATATATGTATCCTAATGGAAATTCCATTGGTGGCCAGATAATTGGTCGTGGAAATTATATTTTACGCCATATGACCCATTTAGATGAAGAGACTGGGGCAGGTAACCCAGGTCCAGAGTGGTCCGTTGGTGCTCAAGTAATAGAAATTGAGTTTGATAGGAGAGACCTTACCTACAAAGTAGTGAAAATAATATCCGTCTTAGATGTTGGGAAAGTCTTAAACTATAAGGGAGCAAGGGGTCAAGTGACCGGAGCAGCAAGTATGGGGCTTGCCTTTGCAAGTCGAGAAACTTTTATATTTGATCGGTTAGGAAAAGTACAAAACCCACAGCTAAGAACGTATCGTCCGATCCACTATGATGAGCATCCGGAATATATCGTAGAATTTGTAGAAACTCCTGACTTAGAAGGTCCCTTTGGTGCAAGGGGAGTTGGTGAACAGGGATTATTAGGTGTACCTGCTGCACTTGGTAATTGCTTGTCTATTGCAGCGAATGTACAACTAACAAATTTGCCTCTTACACCTGAGTTAATATGGCGCACAAAGGAGGGAAGAGGACAATGATTCCCTTTCATTTTGATTACTTACTTCCAAAAGATATGGAAGAGACAATAGATTTATTTCTGGTTTTACAGGAAAAAGGTAAACACCCTAAATTCTTTGCTGGAGGTACTGAAATAATTACTTTAGGAAGAATCAATCACCTGTATACAGAAGCGGTTATTGATATTAAGGGTATTCCTGCTTGTAAAACAATGGAGTTAGATGAGCATTATTTCTATTTAGGAGCTGGTAAAACATTAACGGAAGTAGAAGATGCAAATTACTTTTCCTTACTAACAGAAACCTCTAAACAAATAGCAGATCACACAGCTAGGACGAAGATTACAGTTGGAGGAAATATTTGTGGGGATATATTTTATCGGGAGGCCGTTTTACCTTTTCTTATATCTAACAGTCAGGTATTTATAGGAGGATCTAACGGGGTCAGTCTGCAGCCCATTACTAAGGTATTCCAACAAAGATTACAGTTAAAAGAAGGGGAAATTCTTTTACAGTTATGTACAGAGAGAAAATATTTACAGGCACCGTACGTTACCGTAAAAAAACGGAAGCAAGGCTCTACAGGCTACCCATTAATAACAGTTGCAGCTTTAAAAATAGAAGGAAAAATAAATTTAGCAATTAGTGGTCTATGTGATTTTCCCTTCCGTTCTGATAAAATGGAAAAATTTATAAATGATAAACGTTATTCCTTGGAGGATAGGGTAGGATATGCAATTCAGCAATTACCGGCACAACCCATAACGGATACGGAAGGGTCGGCCGCATATCGCTTATTTGTATTAAAGAATACGTTAATAGATATCTTGTACCAACTGGAGAGGTGGGGGAATTAGAAAATGAAAAAAATTGCCTTCACATTAAATGTAAATGGGGAAGAACGTGTTGTTATTGGGCGCTATGCGGATACGTTGCTCTATATTCTAAGGGAAGAACTCGGTTTGACAGGAGCGAAGCCTGGTTGTCTAAATGGTGATTGTGGGGCCTGTACAGTGATGGTAGATGGAAAGCCGATGAAGTCTTGTTTAATGTTAGCAGTAGAAGGAGAGAATCAACGAATTGTAACCATTGAAGGTCTTGATAATACACCTATCCAACAAGCGTTTGTAGAGCATTTTGCTTTTCAATGTGGTTATTGCACCCCAGGCTTTATTATGAATATCCAAGCAATGCTAGAAGCCTATCCAAATGCAAATGATGAAATAATAAAAGAATGGTTAGAATCAAATATTTGCCGTTGCACAGGTTACGAGGAAATAGAAAAGGCAGTGAAATTCGTACTAAAAAAACCAGGTCCATAATGGGCCTGGTTCTAATGTTATGCTTCTTTTAAATGCTCTTCTTCCATCACAGGAACCAATCTTCTCGTGTGTAGAGAGTAAAGGTCCTTGCTGATTTCAAATAAATTATAACGATCTTCCCCTTCGTTGATTTCATCTAGGAGAAGTTTGCGGTTTTCGTTAGCTAATAAGGCATATGGTAGTTTCTCCGCAGCTTTTATTTGATCTTAAGTTGTGCTTTCTTATCCGGAGAAAAATCGTATCAACAGTAAGTTCATAAAACAACTCGTTGAAAAATGCTTCTTTTGCAAGGTTGTTATATCCTTTGCCGTGATAAGGCTTTCCGAGCCATGTTCCTAAAAATCCAGCATTATCTTGAAGGTCAAAGAGATTAATCGTGCCGATAGGAGTGCCCCATTCGTCTAGAATAGTGCGTGAAACTAATTCTCCACGTTCCTCTGCTTCAATGGTTTGTTTCGTTAAGAACATAAATTCCTCATATGAATAAGCTTTTTGACGCACAAAAGGGAAGACATCAGGGTGCACCATTAACTCAAAAAGAGCCTGGCAATCTTGTAGATCACGTTTTTTCAGCATTATAATCCCTCCGAAATGAGGACAGATTCGTAGCGCACTCGAATCTCACCTCAAATTTTTTAGTCGAACAAAAAATTTCGGGGTGGGAATCGAACCCACTAGAACCAGTAATACTGGTGGCGCACCATTTGCCTTCCCATAAATAATCCATAATCCAAACCGATTATTTAAGTTAAGTTATTTAGTTGTAAAAAAATAATCACTTAACGTATCATACTAGAATTTACTCTAAAAGGGAACTGGTTTTCAAAAAATATTTTGTGTCAAAATTTTACTGAAAAGGTAGTTAGAAAGGGTGTATTTTGGAGGCGTTTTCAAATTAAAATACTCTTAATTTAACGTGTTAAAGCTTGTATATTATGTTAATTATGTACGAAGGAAGATGTGATCATCCTCGCTTCAATGAGAGTTGTTCAAAGGGGTAAAATAAGGTCTCATCTAAAATCATTACTTTTGATGAGTGGCTTACATGGTCATCATAGCATAAGAGTAGCTCATGATAGAATTCTAAAAGTAGAGAAATGTTTGCTACAATTTCCTTAGAAAATATGCCAGATCTATTAATGAGGACATTTTCGTATTTTTCCACTAGTTGCCTTGTTTTCTTCAAGATTCTCGAAGCATCCTTTATTCGGTACATCTCCTGTAATTGCAATGCGTAACTGTGTAAATCCTCAAAAAGCATTTTACTAAGGGATTGATTTAATTCTTCCATACAGTTTGGAACATTCTCTGTAATAAAGTGTCTTACCATTAGTAGATCTGTTTCTTTTGCTTTGCTTAAGAAACTCAAGTATATTCGCAACGTGTTAAATGCATCGAACATGGGATTATGTTTTTCACCAACAAAAGACATTCCGTAGAACGTAAGTGCATTTTCTACTGACGGATTGTTTTTAGTTACTCGTTTTGTGAAGATCCCTTGAAAATCAATGTAGCGCTTTTCAATTTTCCGAACTGTTGTATCAGGTATCCCGTGTAGACCTGCATCTATTTTCAATCGTGTAAGATCACTAGTTGACCATGAGAAGAAACGTGATTTTTTTAACACCACCAACCCAAGTAAGGAAGTCTTCAAAAACCAAATTAAATTTTAATGCGTCTTTTAAGTCTGCATCATTAATCCCCGTTAATTGCTTACAAAATTTTGATAGTGGCTTTGTGCTATTTGGTTTAATATAGCGATCAAAGTGGGAGATCTTCCCCGTCTCTAATTCGTATTTTACGGCTCCTAAACGAATAGCTTCCATTGTTGAAAAGGACATGCCCCTGTTGGCGCAAAGCATCTCAAAATCAAAGAAGATATATTGTTTTAAATTAGCCAAATCTTTTCCTCCTTTCCCTAACTGGAAATTATAAGGGGAAACCCTAAGGAAAGAAAGGACCAAATCATTCCAATTCCACGAATATATCTATCTTTAATTGTCGGATACAGCTTTTATATTTTTCAATAAAAAGATATTTGTTATAGTAGAAAGTAGAAGGATGGTGTTGAAAGTTGATTAGTGTTTTAAATAAAGATATTGAAGATACTGTTTTAAATATAGAAGAAAAATTTCGCCTATCAAAATTAGAGGATAAAAACCAAAAACAATTCTTTGAACTGGCATTTTGTGGTCATTTTTCAGCAGGAAAATCTACCATATTAAACACTTTATTAGGTGCAAAGGTTCTTCCTACCAGTCCTATTCCAACAAGTGCAAATGTTATCCGAATTCAAAATGGTGAACTAGCCCTATCCATTAAGGGTAAAGATGGGATTGTCAAGGACTGGGATGGAGAGATTCCATGGGATCAAGTTAGAACATGGGGAATGAAGGGCAACGAAATCTCTAGCATGACTATAACGGCTCCACTCCCATTTCTTAGTGATTGTGCTAGTATCTTAGATACACCAGGTGTGGATTCTACGGATGAATCACACGA
>JAJOJL010000025.1 GCA_021208645.1 Bacillus sp. (in: firmicutes)
CCCGGTCTTCGCTACGGACACGTCAATCCATTTTCAAGCCTCACCTGTCCGTCCCGGCCTTCGCTACGGACACGTCAATCCATTTTCAAGCCTCACCTGTCCGTTCCGGCCTCCGCTACTGACACATCAATTCATTTTCTGACTTCACCTGGTCTATATTCAACCTGTCACCTCTGGCCCTCACTACTGACATGTCTACCAATTTCCTAATCTACCTGTCACTAGCTTTTCTAAAACAAACAAAATATCACCTAAACAAACTCTCGAAGTAGTATTTTCCCATTGCGGCAACTTCCCGGAGCATGTACGTCTGCCTCAAGCCACGGTTCGTATATAGGACACTTTCCACCGCTGCAGCACCGGTGGCGTCAATGGACAAATCTTCGGCGATGTTCAACGCCCTTTTCATATGGAAAACATCAGTCACGATGACTGCAGACCTCCAGCCATACTCTTCCATAATCACCTTGCTATTTTGCAAGTTTTCTAATGTATTCGTAGCCAGAGGTTCCAAGAAAATTTGCTCAGGCGGTACCCCTTCCCCAACCAAATAATCTCTCATTGCCTCTGCTTCCGTTGGAGGGAAGTCCCCTAATCCGCCAGTAACAATAAAAACTTCCCCATACCCATTTTCATAAACCTCAATGGCACGATCAAGCCTTGCCTTCAAAGCAGGGCTTGGCCCATGTTCCCATACACCGGCACCGAGGACAATAATGACATCTGAGTCGACTGGCATCGAATTCACGCCAATATGATGAATGGAAGAGTATTGGTACACTGTCCAACCAATTCCACTTATACCAGTCAAAAAAATTACAATTAATATTACCTTGATCTTAGTAGGTTTCATTTTTTTCTCCTAGAAATCTCTTTAACTTATATTGCCATGAACCGATAGAAAGAAAATCCGCACTCTCGCAGTCTGTTACTACGTTAATTCCTCCGAAAAACTAAATATTTCCAGTTTAAATTGTAATCAATCAAAATACTTTATCAGTCTACCAAACTGCTCGATGGTAACAGAACTCCAACACAAAGTATCTTCATACTAATTAATAGTTAATAAAAACACTTCCTAAGTTCGTCTAAAAAGGCTGGTCTTCTAGAGTAAATACGCATTAACTCACTGACAAGCTTGACTGTACTCTCTTCGCCAATTGCTTTTTTGCACTTTCGGATAATTGAGCACACACCTTGGTAATGAGACCTTTTATTTGCTTTAGAAGCCTCCTTTTGAATAAAGGATGTAAAAATAATCTCAACTTCATTAAAATGTTCCTCTTTTAAATATGGGTAAAGCCTCAGAATCGAAGATACATCCCTCTTGCAATAATCCAACAGCTTATCCCACATTTTTTCCTCTATTACAATATCTTCATAGATGCTAGGTATATAGTTTTTCGCCTCAAATACTCTCAGTAGTTCTACCAGGACATCAGGCCATTCTCCTGAACTGTGAAGCCTTTTCAATTCAACATAATATTTCATTTCTCCATTATAGACAAATTCCAAAGCCAACCGCCTCTGCTCATCCACATCACCAATAGCCTGGTTTGCCTCATAACGATATCTCTTCCACTTGTTAATTAACCCATCCATTCCTTTTTCAAGGTTTTCCCCTTCCTGACAGAGGCGAATTACTTCTTTATACCTGCCAGCTTCCATTTGCTCCAGAATTGCTTTTTCTCGAAAAAAACTTACATGAAGGTTTTCATACATAAAATCCCTTGCCTTATCTGTCCCGTCAAACGTCTCGATGAGTTTAAACTGAAGCTGTTTTAGCTGACCGATATTATAAGCCGTATAAAACGAACTATTCTTAACTAGTTCCTTTAGCATTCCATTCAATTGATCCTCTAGTACCTTTTGTTGTTCCGGAGTGCTACATAAGGTTACACATGTATCCAACAACTGAAAACGCCAATCACTCCAATCATCGTACCGTTCATCCATGGCTTCCTGCCATATATCTTGAAATAATAGAGCATGATCGTTTTCATTTAAACTAACCGCAACTTCAGCCCCATCTCTGATTAAATCTAAACTCCGTTCAATAACATACCCAACTGAACCACTAGAGTCATCCGCATAATCTATCATATCTACAGTCAGAGACAGAACTGCTAGTCCAAGAGAAACAGCCAGCTTCACATCCCCTGATTCTAGTTCTTCCTCTGCGTTTTTTAATACAATTCGAGCACCCTCAAGGGCATCATCGATATTTTCCCAATCAATATATCCTCTTCCCCGACGTAATCCTTGATCAATGTATTGCCTTATCAACTTTTTGCTATATGCCACTTCATCTTCCTTTGGTGCATAGCGAAGCAGCAATTCTTTCTTAAGCATGGTATCCCTTTGACAAATTTCAACTATTAATTTTACAAGTTCGTCCTTCTCCAAGTCCTCAAGAATGGCAGGAAGGTTCTTCTTCTTATTAGCGTTTTGATCCCTTTCTGTTCCACTCACAATATCGTAGTTTCTCATTTCTCTAATGGCGAAAAAAGCAGCAACTTGATGCTTACATATAGGTCCCATATCATAGGGACAGTCACAAGTTGCCATTAGAATTTCGTTTGATTCCTTTATATGGACTTCCACAGTATAATCATCTGAACCTTCTACCTCAACAGAAAAAATACCATTTTCATATTCAGTAATATCCACAACATTTCCGGAATGATAATAATCCTCACCACGCCATAAAATGACATCAGCAACATAGCTTTCAAAATTAGTAAGTTTCATTGTGAAGACTTCCCTTTCCCATTTCAATTTTGAAACACACATATCTGCAAAAATCATAGCAAGAAATCAACCTTAATACTAGGAAATGGTTTGGTGCAAAAGCAAAAAGTAATCATAAATAACTAAGTTATTAGCTTTAAAGGGTCCCCATATACTCATCAGCTATTTTATTAAGTGAATTACATGAAAATGAAAAAAGGGATTGAATTCATAGCTCAAAATAGGAACTAATGATTAACCCCATAGTGTACCCTTTATTTCTGATTCATACTTTCTAAGAAGCCCTTTGAATAAATTAATCATAGTATGGTCTACTCCCTAGAATTTTACCACTCTACTTATCTCTTAAAATCCTCCGGCTCAATTGGACCAACAGATTCTAAGGCATTGAGAAATTGTTGACTTGGTCCAAAGTAGCTATAGAAACTATCAATTTCGTCTACATAAAACTGAAAAAAGGCCAATGCTAGTTCCCTGTCATCATACAAATGTTCCAATCCCCAAAAAGTCATTTGTGGTTCCATTGACGAATGGAATAGGATCTCTTCCATTAATTCTAATTTCCCCTCGTTTGGGAGGTCGATCCAAAACTGTCCATCCTTTAACATCATACTGCCAAGTTCTTCACCGAATCTATCTGTTAAAACTTCTTCTGGACTACCACCAGAATTTCCAGTTCCAGTAATTGGTACGAACCCGTCTTCTATGACCACTTGTTTCTTTCCAAAACAAGCTGTTGGAAGAAATAATAATGATAGTAGAAGTAAAACAACACCAACCTTCTTGATACTGACCATCATCAACCGCTCCTTTAAAGTAGATTTCAGTAAAATCTTAGAAGCCACCTTCATTTTAACTTACGGAAGCGTTCCCGATCCTATAAATTGGTGAATATTTTGTATATTTTTTCACAATGGATGAGATTCGTTACTTGAAGAGCTGTTTTAGGGCAAGTTCCCAACAAAAAATCATGATGAGACATCCCCCATCATGATTTTTCGTCAATATATATTGCTATGAAGCAGCCTTTTTCTTCGATGAAATATCTAGCCATACAGCTAAGATAAGAATCATCCCTTTTACAATATACTGCCAGAACGGCGGAACGTTCATCATACTCATTCCATTATCAATACTTGCCATGATGAGGGCACCTAGAATGGAACCAACAATAGTTCCCACACCACCTATTAAGCTCGTACCACCAATAACTACGGCAGCAATAGCATCTAACTCATACATTTGCCCGGCGCTTACAGTTCCTGCATTCAATCTACTCGTTAAGACCATCCCGGCAACGGCAGACAATGCACCCATAATAACGAATACAGACAGGATGTTTCGCTTAATATTAATCCCTGATAGTCTCGCTGCTTCTGGGTTTCCACCAATAGCATAAATATGACGACCGAACGTAGTGTTTTTCGAAATGAAAATAAAGATTCCGGCAATCACCAGTAAAATAAGTAACGGCACTGGAATTCCTTGATAGCGATTTAACATATAAACAAATAACGTAATTAATACGGAAAAAACGAGTACAGTTCCGTAGTCAAAGGTTGCTGGTGTTAAGGCTAAATCTAGCTTCTCACGGCGCTTTCTTTTTCGCGCAACCATAACAAAAGCAAGGGCAATAAGGACTGCAGTCAATAAGTAACCGACAACATAGGGAATATACGCTTGCCCAATCACACGGAAGCTTTCGTTCATAGGAGCAACCGTCTGACCTCCACTTATCCCTAAGAGCACACCTCGAAAAATCATCATTCCCCCGAGGGTAACAATGAAGGCCGGAACACCTTTATAGGCCACCCACCAACCTTGCCATAAACCTAGTACAATACCTGCTAAAATCGTAACAATAATAACTGGTAACGTGGACCAGCCATACCAAACTTGCAATATCGCGGCAATACCACCTGTTAGTCCCAGTAAGGAGCCGACTGATAAGTCAATGTGACCGGCGACAATTATTAAGGTCATCCCCACCGCTAATATTCCAATTACGGTCATTTGCCTTGATAGATTCGTAATATTTCGGGAAGAGATAAAATCTCCGTTTGTTAATATTGTAAAAACAACAAAGATCATTATAAGTGCAATGATTAAGGTATATGCACGAACATCTAATTTAAAACTAATGCGATTCTTCACTGTTTTCGCCTCCTGTTGCTAGCTTTAAGATCGCTTCTTGATTTGCTTCTTCCTTCGACAGTTCTCCCATGATTTTTCGATCAGACATTACTAACACTCTGTCTGACATACCTAACAGTTCTGGAAGTTCCGATGAAATCATGATGATTCCAACACCTTGTGCCGTTAATTCATTGATTAATTTATAGATTTCTTGTTTTGCCCCGACATCGATTCCTCGCGTTGGCTCATCTAAAATTAATATCTTAGGCCCTGACATAAGCCACTTACTTAAAACTACCTTTTGCTGATTACCACCACTTAAGGTAATAACCTTCGTTTCGATGGAGGGCGTTTTCGTACGCATTTTCTTATTGTATTTTTCCGTCTCCCAAATCTCTTGTTCTTGATTGATAAATGATAGACTGGAGATTTTTCCTAAAGAAGCCATGGTTGTGTTTTTCGCCACATCCATTCCAAGAACTAAGCCGTATCGTTTACGATCCTCGGAAACATAAGCTAATCCTTTATCAATTGCTTCCTTCGGTCCTTTAACCTCGTATTCTTCTCCATCAATGAACACTAAGCCATCTTGCTTCCCTTCATAGCCACCAAATAAACTAGTAGCTAGCTCGGTTCTCCCTGCTCCCATTAAACCACCAATCCCTAACACTTCCCCTTTGCGAAGGGTCAGGGACACATTATTGGTAACAGGTATTTTTGACTTTTGTTCAAAAAATGAGTAGTCATCGAGCTCCAGAATAACCTCATCAGTTGTATTATTTTCATACGGGAATAAGTCCTTCAATTCACGTCCAACCATCATGGAGATGATGCCATTTTCATCGATTTCATCGATTCCTCTTGTTCCAATCGTTTGACCATCCCGTAATATCGTAACGGAGTCAGATATTCTCATAACTTCCTTTAATTTATGGGAAATATAAATAACCGTAATTCCATCCTTCCGAAGCTGTTGAAGGATTTCAATCAGTATTTCTACCTCTTCTTCAGCTAATGCTGCTGTCGGCTCATCCATAATGATAATATCGCAGTCTTTAGAGAGAGCTTTGGCAATTTCAATCAGTTGTTGTTGACCAATTCCAAGGTTAGAAACTTTCAAATTCGACTCAATAGAAAGCCCTACCTTTCTTAACCATTTATTTGCCTCATAAAACATCGTATCCCAATCAATAAACCCTTTGGATTTTGGTTCATTCCCTAAAAAGATATTTTCTGCAATGGTCATATCTTTAACGAGCGCTAATTCTTGATAAATGATTGTCACACCAGCATTCTCTGAATCTTTGATTGTATGAAAACTTTGTTCTTGGTCATTGATAAGGATCTTTCCATCATACGTACCATGTGGATGCACACCACTTAATACCTTCATTAGTGTCGACTTCCCAGCTCCATTTTCTCCACAAAGGGCATGAATTTCCCCTTTTTCCACTTTGAAGTTTACATTATCTAATGCTTTTACACCTGGAAACTCCTTGGTGATCCCACGCATTTCTAAGATTGACATATCCTCACCACCTATACACTTCTTTTTTGCTAAATATAGATCCGTTGGTATCTCTTATCCTGTAGCTAAAATTAACATCATTTCCCAACATACCTTTTAACTTAAGGATGGAGGGAGCATCGTAGGCTCCCCCCCAAAAGAACACTATCTATTCGAGTCTGTTCAAAAAGCGAACTTTTTGAACAGATTCTATTACTCTCCGTCGTAGTCGGGACGCTCATCTTCCGGTACATTTCGGTATACATCTTCAAAGCTGTGGAATCCATCTGCAATTACCGTTTCGATCACGTTGTCTGCATTCACAGAGATTGGTGTAAGTAGGATAGAAGGAACATCGATCGTGCCATTGCTGATCGTGTCATCAAAGCTAACTTCTTCGCCTCTAGCAATACTTACAGCTAACTCTGCAGCTTGAGAAGCAATTAAGTGAATTTGCTTATAAACTGTCATAGATTGTGTACCTTCAACAATACGTTGAACACCAGCTAAGTCCGCATCTTGTCCAGAAATCTGAACTTCTCCAGCTAACCCTTGTGCATTTAACGCTTCAATAGCACCACCAGCTGTGCTGTCATTGGAAGCAACTACTACGTCAATTTCATTGTTTGTTGCCGTTAATGCATTTTCCATAATTCCTAAAGCAGCATCGGCAGACCAACCATCAGCCCATTGATCACCAACGATCGTAATATCACCACTATCAACTAATGGTTGAATAATATTCATTTGTCCTTCACGGAACATATGTGCATTGTTGTCTGTTGGTGCTCCACCCATTAAGAAATAGTTACCAGAAGGAACTTGCTCCACTAAGTATTCCGCTTGCATTTCTCCAACACGTACATTGTCAAAAGAGATATAAGCTTCAATTTCAGCGTTGTTTATCATTCTGTCATACGCAATTACTGGGATACCTTCTGCTTGTGCTTGAGCAGCAGCAGAACCAATACTATCGGAGTTGTGAGCAATAATAACTAATACATCAATACCTTGTGTTAACATGTTTTCCACTTGGTTTGTTTGTACTGTTTCATCACCATCAGCAGATTGAACAATTACTTCTGCCCCTAAAGACTCCGCCGTTTCCACGAAAATATCTCTATCATGCTGCCAACGCTCTAACGTTAAGTCAGCAACAGAAAGTCCAATTCTTAATGATGCTTCACCGTCACCATTATCGCCACCACCTGCAGCATCTTCACCACAAGCCGTAAGCGCTATCAAACCAACGACTAATAACATACTTAATAGCCACTTTTTCATTTTGTAAATCCCCCTTAAGTACTTTGAATTCGGTTACAAATTAAATTTATCATGGCTAAAGTAGAGGTGAGACCGCTTTCATCTTCACTTTTTTGTGATCGTCTAGATTATCTTGCAAAAACAAAAGAAGGTGACTTTAAAAGGGGTGTTTTGCCCTTTTAAGTCACCTTCATTAGAACACTTCTTTATAACACAGCCTCTCCATGTTACAACTTACTCCGGTATTCACTTGGATTCAACCCTGTTTCTTTTTTAAAAACACGGCTAAAGTAATTTGGATCTTTATATCCAATATTTAAAGCAATTTCCTTTAAGGGAACGTTGCGATCTAGTAAATAATCCTTGGCCTTTGCAATTCTTACATTAGTCAAATAATCAATAAACGTTAACTGGAAGCGTTCTTTAAACAGCTTACTAAAATAGTAAGAGCTAAGCCCAACGTGTTCCGCCACTTCATCTAAGGAAATGGGTTTGTGGTAATTTGCATCCACATACTCCTTTGCCTCCGTTAATAACCCCTTCATATCATTCCCGCGCCATGCATCTACCTGTTCCATGACAGCAGTTAACTGAGCTTTTGCCGCTTCCTTCACTTGCACTGGGGAATCTAATAAATGAAACTGGGTTGGCATGGTTTCATCCATAGTGATTATTAACTCTTGCAACTTATTGTTTAAAACAGTAAAGAAGTCTTCCAAACTTTTTTTGTATCTTTGGAAGTTGCTGTTTCGAGGCTTCACTAATCCCTTGAAAATATTTATCAAATAAACGGAGACCTGACTGTATGTCGGCACTTTTTACAGCTTCAAGCAACTGTTTTTCCACCTCAAAGGGGACAAGCTCTTTACGCTGTTCCTTTAATTTCGGGTGATAGCTCATATAAGACGCTGTCGAGTGATGATAAACAGACTCAAGGGCATAAATGGCCTCTTTGTATGATTGAGAAAACTGCTTTAATTCCGAGACACCCGTACCAATTCCGGCATATAGCCGGCAGTCTCGTACATTTTTTTGAAAAAGCTGTAGGATGCTGCGAATCCCTTCTTCTTTCGGATCATTTTTACCTTCCTCAATGAGAAAAAACGTAGGAACTTGAAATCCCATTAGGGGACCTACAAGGCAGTGCTCATAGTTTTCTTGGAGGAGCTGTTTTAGTTTACGGTACCACTCTGTTTTTTCTAGACGATTAGATAACAGATTAGAAGATTCAAAGGAGAAAACTACCACAAAACCATGTTCACCTTCCATATCAAGATATTGTCTCCAGTCGTCTGTGTTAAACTCATTTACATAGTCCATCATTAACGATACGATAAATTCCGATTCTACTAAGGATCCCATTCGTTCGAGACGGTGAGTAAGTTCTTGCTTGTCCGCTTCTTGTTTCTTTTCCTCATGGATTTCGCCTAGCATTCGATCCAGCGCTTCTAATATTGTCCCTTTTTTACTTGGCTTCAGTAAATACTCTTTTATTCCATATTTCATCACTTCTTGAGCGTATTGGAAGGTATCAAAGGCAGTTACCATGATGCATTTCGTGTTGGGAAGGATAGGGAGGATTTCTTTTACGGCCGTCACTCCATCAATCCCTGGCATTTTTATATCCATAAAAATTAAATCAGGTTCATATTGTTTAGCAAAGTCAATGGCCTCCTGCCATCCCGTGCTTCTACGATAACCTCCACGTTGGGGCGATTTTTCTTAAGCATTAACTTTAAGCCTTCCCGTTCTAAATGCTCATCATCCACAAGCATTACGGTAATCTTGTCACTCATGTTTTTCCCCCTTTCCTGTGAAAACTTAGGTTAGTAAGTTTTTGGCTAATTTTATGGTAATGGTAGTGCCCTCTCCTATCTGAGAGTCCACCTTAATTTCACTCTCTTTATCAAATAACTGTAAACGGGAGATGACATTTTTTAAGCCTATGCCTGTTGAGTGGCCTGTTCTTTTCTTAAGGGAATTCCCCTCTCCTGTCTCGGGATGGAGAAGGTTTTTCTGCGTCTCATTGTCCATCCCAACACCATTATCTTTTACTTCAATAAAAACAAACTTATCTTTTTCAAATACATTCAGTTGAATGATCGCCCCTTCTTTCATCTCCTCTATCCCGTGCATAAAAGCATTTTCCACAATGGGCTGCAAGGTCAATGCAGGTATCGGAGTGTTTAAACAAGCATCGTCTATATTGGCTTCAAACGTTACACGGTCTCCAAATCGAGTTTTTTGAATAAAGAAGTATTCTTTAACAATATCCACTTCATCCCTTAGAACCGTTGGTTTATCTAGATCACCCAAATTATAGCGGAGCAAGGCAGAGACAGAAGAGATCAATTCGCTTGTTTGTTCTGCGTCTTCAATATAAGCTGTTTTAGAAATAGTATTTAAGGTGTTAAATAGGAAGTGAGGATTAATCTGGTTTTGCAAGCTCCGAAGTTCCGTCTCCTTCAACAGTTCCTTCAACTTCGCCTTTTCCTCAATTTCCTTAACCGATCGGCCTATATTTCCTTTCATTTCATTAAACGTTTTAGTTAAAAACCAAAGTTCATCCTTCGAAGACACTTGAATATCCTGACCAGTAAAGTTTCCAGCAGATATTTCTTCTGCTCCTGCTGTCAAACGGGAAATGGTTTTCGTGATTCCGTTGGAAAACCAAAGAGCAAAGAGAATCCCAAGGATTAAGAAGGAAACATAGATCGAAGTCTCCATTTTATTGTAATAGCCAACCTTTTCTTCCACCAACGGATACAATTGCTGATAGTTTGTCAGTTCACGATTAATGAGGTCCAGGGTTGTGTCATGAATATACTGCTGGATTTTATCCGCTTCATTCAAATGGTACGAATAGCTTTGTACGTCTTGCCGGTTTACCCCTCGAATCGTTTCGTTCGATTCCTCTATAAAACTATTCATGAGTTGCTGATAGTTTTTCAGTAAGATTGGATCATCTCCAAAGCTATCGACTACTAATAGTTGTTCTTGTAAGTGGAGTAAGTCACTTCTATTTTTCTGAAAATCCTTTAAGTTGTCATGAACTGGTTCCAACACAAACGTATAAAGTGAATGATACATGTCTTTTGTTACTTGAGAGATTTCATTTTTTAAAAATAAGTGATCTAAACTTTCACCATAATAATCGAGAGCCCTTTCGTTACTTTGGTTTTGTATAAAAGAAATAACTAATGTAATAGTGACCATGACAGTAAAGTATATAAGCAGTTTTGTACGAATTCTTATCATGGGGTCCTCCCCACTTCTCTTCGATACTCCTCAAGATTGTTTTGCCGAACAATACTTGTGTTGGTATGATAAACATTCTGGTAAGATTGGTTATTTAAAATCGCTAACATGCGCTTCACACTTAAATAACCCATTTGAAAGGGCTCTTGTGCTACGATGGCATTGATTTTTCCTTGATCCAGTAAATCCAGGGTTTCATTTAACGTATCAAAAGCAAGAATATAAATATCATCCTGTCTGTTTGCCGCATCAATACTAGTGGAAATACCAAGACCGTCTAACGCACTTGTCCCAAAGAATGCCGTGATTTCTTCATACTCTCCTAATAATTGATCTGCTTTTTCTGCTGCCCTAACTCTGGAGTTATTAGATTCCTCAATTGCGACAATTTTAATTCCTTCTACATCTTCTACTGCATCCTTAAAACCTTGGACACGAAGTTGTTGATGGACGGAGGTAAAACTGTTGGTGATAATGCCAACAACGGCCTCTCCATTTGTATCTTCTATTAAAGCCTGTCCTGCAATGTGACCTGACTGGTAATTATCCGTACCGATATAAGTCAATCGGGAACTGGTGGGGACATCCGTATCGATGGTAATAACGGGAATGCCGTTATTAACAGCCTTATTTATGAGTGGTGTAAACATTTCATCATTTAAAGCTTGGACAATGATCCCATCTACTTTGGTTGCAATGGCCATATCTAGTAGCTTCACTTGTTCCTCAGGGTTAGAGTTTCTCGGCCCTTTATACTCTACATATACGTCGTTCTCAGTGGCTGCCTCTTTTGCCCCTGCTTCTACTAAACGCCAATACTCATGGTCCACCTCCTCACTAATTAAGACAAAATGATAGTTTGGTAAGGATGTGGCAGTATGGGAAGCCTGGGAAATTCGACTTTCATATTCACTAGCTTGCATATAGAAATAAAAAGAAAATCCTAATGCACCGATAAATGAAGCCATCAGGATAGTATATAAGATTGTTTTGCGGTTCATTGGGAACCTCCTTCATTGAAAGGTAGTAGGATGATAGAGTCATCATGTAACTTTGTGCGTTTATGACAACAGCTGACATCATGCGCTTTTATTGGATTTTGGGGCGGCATTTACGTTTGTCTATTTGTGATAGTTATATGGAAAAGTTTTGTGCTAGGCTTGTTTATTTTGTACAGAAGCTCATTTTACTATATTTATATATTGTAAATTAAACTTGGCGAAAAACAAAAGGGGAAGCAGTGAACAAAATATGGAATTAGTGGTGGGTTCATAGAATCATTGAGAGATGGGGGGAGGGGAGTCGTGCTGTTTCGGGACCGAAATCTAGTGGGGAGGCTGGTTTAGGGCAGGATTCCTTCGTTATTCGTTACCTAAATTTGTTGGTGGTGCGACTTTAGGGCACGATTCCTCCCTATTCGTTACCTTAATTTGATGGTGGTGC
>JAJOJL010000096.1 GCA_021208645.1 Bacillus sp. (in: firmicutes)
GTTAACTAATAAGTTGGAACAATAATATAAATTAGGGTGGTGCTTAGCTGGCACCACCCGAAAAGTTGTAATTTTAATTTCTTAGTTTCGTTTCCAATATACATTTTCCCGTTTATGTTTAATGCCATCTATCCAAACAATTCCTTTAGCATTATTAATCTCAAAAACTAACATAACTTGATAAAGACCTAAACGTACCCAATACCCTGCTAAGAAACCATGTGTGATTCTCTTGGCAGCAATAGTAGGAGTTACTGATAATCGTCCTAAAGAATCTAAATAAATCTTTTCTTTAACTTCTGGAGGATACGCAAGGATATTTGCTAGTTCATCAAGTGCTGTCTGTGACCAATAGACATCAAAGGTTTTGTTTTCGTTCAAACTCCTCGACCTTCTCCCGTAAGTACTCCAGGCCTTCTTCTTTGTTGTATATGCGTCCACTTTCCCGATCTTTTCGGCTTGCACTTATTTGATCAATAAGTGCTTTATCTTCCGATAAATCGGAGGCAAATGCTTGGTTTTCAATTCTACTACCTAGTTTTTCTAAGAAATCTAGAACTTTCTTGGCGTCTTTTTTCCGATATTCTGTCAATCAACCGTTTTATTTCCTCACGATTAACACTCATTCGAAAACCACCTTTTATCATTCAAATTAATTTGTATAATTATACCACATTACAGTTGGATAATAAGTATCCAAAGAATTTCATTAATTTATTGAGGCATGCAGTTTTTATTAAACAATTTCGCTCACAATGCAGCCTGCTAGTTTATTATCAATATTACAATTTCTAAATAACCAATTTATGATTTGTGGTTCAGAATAGAATTCTTCTACCAAGACTTTCCCTTCAATAAATAGCATGGCAAAGCTAATATTTACAATTAAAGGCTCCCCATCAGGACCTTCTATACTCAATCTAGACCCACGAATCTGATAGTTTGAAATATCGTCTCCAAATACCTGCTCATAATCATCGAGTTGTATTGTAGATAATGGCTTAATTAAGTTTCTTAAAATCCCATACAGCCCATGTATATTTTCCTGAAATATTTCAGGATATAGTTCCCCAATGAGTACATTCTTCTTTTCCTTCACTTCTAGTGTAAATAAACTTGTATCTAACCTGCTGTCTAACAAAGCCCTCCATTCCTCTATAGATAGTGGTATTTTCGACTGTACCTCAAACTTTGTAACCACCCCTAAAGTATAATAAGATCCCATCCCTAAAAACCTCCTTTTTACTTATTTATACTAGATCGTCTACTCTAATAATGTAATTCCCTTATTTCCAGCAATTTAAAATTTTTCTCAAAAAATATTTTTAAAAGAGAGTTTCAACCCCCCGAGACATAGGGGGAGGCACCAGTTCCTGCCCCAGGGTAAAACGCTATGGTGTTAGGAATTACTTTAAAATCAAATCTTAGTTCATTTGATTGTAAAAAATTTTATTCTTATCTGTTAAAGAAGGTTGATTTTGTGATACTTTAAAGGAAATTAAAGTTTTAAGATACTTGTAGATGAATTCAGTTATAAATTGAGTTTCCTGACAATGTGTGGTGACTGAAAAGTCTTGGGAGTTTTGGACAAACTCCAAATACTATTAATTTTATGGTGTATTTGAGAAGGGGATGGAAAATGTACAGAGATATTCGGTTGGAGTTTTCCTCATCATTAAGTGAAGAGGTCATTAAATATGTTGATCATTCATTTGTTATCCTTCATCAAGACTTAGAAAAAGAAGTGGATAAAGAAATAGGAACAGGAAACCTACTTTGTTTTTCCGCTAAGCATTATCCTCCTGCTTATATTCGAGAGCAATGTGATGCTTTAACGTTAGATAATTATCAGACAATGAATGCAGTAAGAATTTTTTATGATGAATCAGAAGCGGAAGATTATGAATTCAGTAAAACCTTAGGTTTAGATGTTTCAGAAATGGAGGAGGAAGAATCTGCTGACACGGAAATGACGAAATTATTAGCGGAAGCAGCTTTATCCCAAGGAGTGGAATTTCAGCCAGTAGATTATGACGAGAACACCATAAATGTATATGGGAACCTAGCGTTGCTGTCAGACATTAAGATAGTAGAAAAATACCGACACTGTGGGTATGGTAAACAAGCGATGGGGGAATTGGCGGATTATTGCATGGCGTTAGGGATGGATTTTATTCTCTTAAAACCTTTTCCCACAGAGACAGAGGAGTTTGAGGATGAAGAAGGGAATCTTGACGATAGAGTAACTGCAGATAAGGTAAATGAACTTTTAAATTTCTATGAGCCAATGGGATATAAAAGGACAGTCGGCCGCTCAGAAGGGATTTACTTAGTGAAAAAACTTTGAGTTGAAGGGTAAATGAATGGTTATTGTATTTTTCAAGAATTAACAACATGGATGAAGGTAGATGATAGTAATGTCTCTATGTGATGTTTGTAAAAAAGTAGAAGGAAAAATAACGATCTCCGGTGAAGGGGAACGCCATACCTATTGTTTTGATTGCCATAACGAACAAATGGCAGATGAATTGGGAGTGTCACTAGAAACGCAGCCCAAGGCTCTTTCCGTTACTGACTTCCAAGGCGTAAGGCGGGATTTTGCCATAATCCAGCATCTTGACCCAATAGGAATATCAATGGAAGCGGAGGAGCACATTGAATTTGGGTATCAGTTCGCTGTACATGGTGAATTGGATTGTAATCAGAATGAGCTTTTTCAGCAATTAGTCGATAAAGTAAAACATGGTGTTAGGAAAGCCTACTTAAAAAAAGGTGTCTTTCCTAATGGGCAACCAATGGAGTACATAAAAGGGGACGAAGTGGTTGGCCGGATAGATTATGATGAGGCTGGTTACGCCACTCCAATGGTGGTTATTGATGGTAAGCCATACACCTGGGAACAATTCGGTCGATTGGTAAGTTCATATGAAGGGTTTCAGTTTAAGCTGAAAATGTATGATAGCACCGATGAGGTGGAGTAAGGGTGGAAGGGCAAGAACCCTAGTACAGGAACTGATTTTTTCAATGTTTGGATAATCAGGTGATATGATAGGAAGCTTTATTCGAAATTAACGGGGGCACTTTTTAAGGCTTCTTTTAGACACCTTTTTTTTACTGTATTTTGGAATCAGGAAGCCAAATCTTGTCTCAAATTAACGAACAATGTATACTATAGGTAATCATGGACATATACTTTTACTACTTATACTTGAGTAGGTGGTGATTAGTGTGTGTGAGGAGGATAAAGACATGCAAGCATCAATAAAAAAACTGGATTTGTCGAAGTATTCTGGTTTAAATCAAAAGAAAAAAGCTATTCTTAAAGAACATATGGGCAGTGCTTCTTCAAAAGTTGATATGAACAAGGTTAAAGATTGGTGGAAATATGAAAATCATTAATTTTAATGATCATTTATTTACAGGATTTGAAAACGAAGAAAGTATTTTGATAGATACAGGTGTGGTATATGCTTACTATAACTATTATGATGCCTATCACCATACAGTAAGAAATCTATTTGATACTCACGTTTTCGGAAACGAAGACGTTCTTTTTTTGTTTGTAACTCCTACAATTATTAATGAAATTGTAAATCTAGCACAAAAACCACTGGATCAATACTTAAAAGCATATCCTAATGAGTGTTCAACATTTAATGAGACAGATAAAAAGATAGTAAGAGATGAAATTATGAAAAAAATAAAAGAACTCGTTAAAGATGATATTTTAAATATACTTGACGGGGATAAAGAAAGTGTTTTGAAACAGATTGAAATTACAAATAAATTAGGTGCAGCAGATGCAGTTAATGTTTCAATTGCTCACATGTATGGAATTAGTTTTTTAACGGTTGATAATAGATTAGTAAATAATATTAGAGAAATCGAAACAGCAGTTGATAATATTAATAATATTTATTATACAAAACCAAAACATCGAACATATTTTACACAAAGAGGATAGTCGCAAATAATATACATAAACCATTAAACTAGTCATCGGTGACTAGTTATTTTTATTTGTGCTATTGGTACCTGTCTCCTATTATTGAGCAACTTGACAGTACCTGCGGTCCTTTTTAAAAGTACTGTTTTCTTTCAAACCCCTTAACATTCTCTCGTAAGTACTCCAGGCCTTCTTCTTTGTTGTATATGCGTCCACTTTCCCGATCTTTTCGGCTTGCAATTATTTGATCAATAAGTGCTTTATCTTCAGATAGATCGGAGGGACTAAATGTTTGATTTTCAATTCTACTACCTAGTTTTTCTAGGAAACCTAGAACTTTCTTGGCGTCTTTTTCCGATATTCTGTCAATCAACCGTTTTATTTCCTCACGATTAACACTCATTAGAAAACCACCTTTTTTTCATTCAAATTAATTTGAATAATTATACCACATTAATTTGGATAATAAGCTTTTGGAGGAATCAAGAATAGTTATCTGATCCAAAAATCGGGTGGCACCACCCGATTTTTATAGCAACGAAGTTGCTTCTGTGTCGGCGAGGATTGTTACGTTTGGGTGAGTTTGTAGAATGGATGCAGGGAATTCTTCAGAGATAGGGCCTGTAATTAATCGTTTTAATGGTTCGGCTTTCTGAATGCCTGATACTAGTAGTATAATTTCTTTGCTCTCCATAATGGTTTTTATCCCCATTGTGATGGCCTCCGTTGGAACGTCAGCAATCCCATGAAAATATTGTGCATTGGCTTTGCGAGTAGACTCAGCTAAACGAACAACATGGGTATGTTCATTAAAGGAGGATCCTGGTTCATTGAAGCCAATATGACCATTCATTCCTAAACCTAGTATTTGTAGCCCAATTCCCCCGGCCTCTGAAATTTGCTTATCGTAATGTTCGCATTCTCCCAATAAGTCTCGTGCAGTTCCATCAGGAATGTGTATTTGTTCCTCTGGTAGATCAATATGGTTAAACAATTTGTTGTGCATATACGTAAAGTAGCTATTCGGATGGTCTCTATTTAATCCAACGTATTCATCGAGGTTAAAAGAGATGGCTTTTGAGAAAGAAACTTCATCTCGCTGATGGGCTTTTATTAATAGCTCATATAGTCGCTCTGGTGTTGCCCCCGTGGCAAGGCCTAATACGGGAGAAGCATTTCCTTGGACATAACGAATGATCCTTTTACAGGCTTCTTGACTCATCGTTTCATAATGACTTACTTTAAAAACTTTCATGATCATCCTCCTGAAATTCATCCCCTTGGTAAGCGATTTTTCCCCGACAAATGGTGTAGTGAATGTTTAAGTTTTCATCGATTAATAAAATATCTGCATCCTTCCCTTCGGAGATGCTTCCTTTTCTATCGAATAGCTTTAGTTGTTTTGCAGGATTAACGGACGTCATTTGAATGATGTCTTGCAAGCTAGCATCTGTAAACTTAACCATGTTTTTCACACCATCAATCATAGATAGAATGCTACCAGCTAGGCTGCCATTGTCCAGTTTTGCGGTTCCTCCTGAAACGGTGACGTTTTGTCCCCCTAAATCATAGGTTCCTGCTCCTAAACCTTTGGCGCGGATGGAATCAGTAATAAGCATAAGTCTTTCGGGGCCTATCGTCTTAAAGAGTATCTCCACCATCTCCGGGGAAACATGTTCTCCATCCACGATAAGCTCACTTTTCAAGTTCTTTAGGAGCATTGCGGCACCCACAACTCCCACATCCCGGTGATGGATGCCACTCATGGCGTTACATAAGTGAGTTAATTGATTGACCCCATGGGTGGTGGCTTTTTGTATTTCTTCATATTTGGCGCTCGTATGGCCAGCAGATATATTGATGCCTGAAGTTGATAGCTCGTGAATAAACAATCCATCTGGATCCTTTTCAGGAGCTAGAGTAATGGTGTTAATGGATTGATTAGAGAGATTTTGCCAATGGAAAAACTGTTTTGTTGATGGAGTTGTAATATATTGTTCCGGCTGTGCTCCAGCTTTTTTGGCACAAATGTAAGGTCCTTCGAGATGAACGCCCAGTAACTCGGCTTTACCTGGTTTGTTCGTAAACTGGGTGGCCGATTCAAGGGCCTGCTCGATTTTTTCCGAAGATTGGGTAAGGGTTGTGGCTAGGAAACTTGTGGTTCCTTCTGCTGGTAAGGAAAGGGCCATTGTTTCGAGAGCATCCGTTGTACCGTCCATCACATCTGCCCCATGGGTTCCATGAATATGGGTATCAATAAAACCAGGAATGGCAATTAGTTTTCCTTTCCCATCAATGGACTGGACGTCAGTACCAAGAGGGGCGGAAGGGTGATTATCTTCCCTAATCTCATGAATGATTTCCTCCTTGATGGTAATTGACCCACTTATAATTTGTTTAGCTTCCGTGTAAATGGAAATGTTTTTCAAGAGTAATCCTTTTGCCATGGAAAGTCCTCCACTCCAACAATCAATTTATAGTCACACAATATCATATAGTATTCTAGTTGTCTATACATTTATACCTTTATAGGCAATTGTGATATAATTTGCTAAAATAAAAGTAGTAATTGCAGAAATTTGTCCTTAACGGTATAAATCGTTTTTTATGGGTATTACTCAGAATGAAATTTTGATTTTTGAATTCAAGTGTAGATGAGATCGGAGCGAACGAGACTCCTGCGGGAAAAGCAACGACTGAAGACCCCGCAGGGTGTTTTTCCCGAGGAGGCTGAAGCGTTGCCCGCGGAAAGCGAGTTCGAGTAGATCTCATCAACACGTTACCATCTTAATACCTTAATTCTGAGCTAGATGGATACTCAAATAATTTTTTTACACTAAAAAAGAAAGTGTGGTCTTATGTTAGATAAAAATTCGCCTCTGCCTATTTATTATCAGCTTGAAGAGGAAATTCGTAGGTCGATCCAGTCTGGAGAATTTAAACCGGGGGACCTGCTTCCCTCAGAGCGGGAGTATTCCGAGCGGTATGAAATTAGCCGAATGACCGTGAGGCAAGCAATTACAAAGCTTGCAACGGAGGGACTCATTGTACGACAGAAGGGAAGAGGGACGTTTATTGCAGAGAAAGCAATTGAACAGCCCTTGAAGGGAATCACTAGCTTCACAGAAGAAATTTTATCTCGAAATATGACACCCACTTCGTCGATCATCCATTTTAAAGAGGTAGAAGTGAATGAGCCTATACGTGAGAAATTAAAGCTAGATGAAGGTTCCATCGTCTATGAAATTTATCGTGTGCGTTTGGCCGATGGAAATCCCATTGCTGTGGAATTAACGTATACACCTAAAACTATCGTTGGAAACTTGTCGGCAGAGGAATTTAACCAACAATCCTTTTATGATTATGTTGAAAAAAAACTTAACCTTAAGATTTCCTATGGCGAGCAGGAAATTGAATCTGTACTGGCAAATGAAATGGAAATAGAGCATTTAAATCTTGAACAGGGAAATCCAATACTGTTAGTTCATCGCCTTACGATGTTAATAGATGGTACCCCTTTTGAGTATTGTAGAACATCGTATCGGGCGGATAAATATAAATATAGAATTCAACTGGAAAGATGATGGGCCACTGACCTTTCGTTGGAATAAAACACGCAAAAACTAGCATTCGACTTTGATGCTAGTTTTTTTGATTCGGGTGGTGCCTGTCACTACCCGAAGGCAATGTGGTTAGACAAATTAATAAAATTGATAGATAATTAGATTATATAGTCTAACTAATGTATAATTAGACTATATGAACATATAGTTATAGTAGTGAATTCTTACTGAAGGAGATAGATGAAATGCGTAATCCTGTTTCGGTTTTCATTATGGATGTGACCAATTCAACGAAAAATGATAATTGGGATGCTATTTCCAGCTATTTAGATGAGCTCGAGTACTGGATAAAAGCTTGGATTTCCCCTGTAGGTAAAGGGATTGTCAAGCACCGGCGGGGGGGATGAAATCTTATTGATTGCGGAGCATTATGTAACGGCGTTCACTGTCGCTACCTTTGTCCAACAAATCTGGAAATACTCAGGCCACCCGCCTTATTTTGGAATATCCTTTGGTCATGTGGACAGGGAAGTGGAAGCGATCGATGTGGAAACCTGGAATCATCCCTTAATCAAAAAGGCCCGCGAAGCAAATGAAAGGATCAAACAATCAGAAAAGCGCATCCCAATCCGTTTTAGTTTTAATGAAATATTTATGGATAACAACAATACGGTGGAGATTCAAAGTCTAGCAGAAACAGAAAATCTAATGAATTTAATGATTGAAATGCAAGATCATCTCTGGAAAAATCAAACGCAGCTGCAAAAATTAATTTGTGAGCTTTATTTTATTTATGGCCAGCAAAAGCAGATTGCTACTTTATTGAATAAATCTGCAGCAACCATTTCAAGTCACTACAAAAAAGGAAATGGAGAGCTAATCTTGAAGGCGCAACAGCAAATTCAGCATAACCTCAATGCCTTTGAAGGACCAGCAAGTAAAGACCATCTACAATACACAGAGGCTTTATCGTCATCCATCAAAACGGTCATTCGTGAACGTTTACCTGAATTTAAACTCATTCCTTAAGAAAGGATAAAGTAGCCATGGGGTTCTTAAGTTTAGTTTTAGCTCATTTAATTGGTGATTTTTACTTCCAAACGGAAAAGATGGTAAAAAACAAGCAAAGGTATCTTAAACGTCACCTATTGCACCAGTTTACCCTAGGATTCATTGCCCTCCTCATTGTCTTTGTCCTGTCGGGAGAACGAGATTTTTGGTGGTATGTGGCGCTGCCATCGATTTTATTTGTCGTCTTTCATTGGATAATTGATGTGGGAAAAATCAAGGGACAAGCCATAATAGCAGAGAAATACGGGAAAGGAAGTCCATGGGAAGGGGCCCTCTTTGTCATTGATCAAGGGTTGCATCTAGTTTCCATCCTATTAATATCCATGCTTATTTTCAACTTAGATATTATGGTTGTCGGTAGTCAAATCCTTGTCGCTATTGGCTTAGGGGAAGGGAATGGTCCTAGTTTTTCCACGGGACAAAAAGTCTTGTTTATTATCATTATGCTCATTATCGCCACAAGCGTAAGCGGGCATCTTATCCGGATTTTACTAGGGTCCTTCACAAACTATTTATCTCTGTTTGAAGGAAAGTACACCCTAAAAGATAATCGCCAAGGGAAAGGATTTACGAACAGAGATTTTGACCAAAATGCAAGTATGTCCGAGGAATATACGTATATGGTCGTAAAACATCAGGATTTATCGCGGGGAAAAATTATTGGTTATTTAGAAAGGCTTCTTGTCATTGTGCTTGTCGTGAATGACTCTATTAGTTCCATCGCCTTTATTATTGCTGCAAAGTCATTAACAAGGTTTAAACAGCTAGATGATCGCGACTGGGCAGAGTACTTTTTGTTAGGTACCCTTACTTCTATCTTCCTAGCAATTGTTTATGGTTTTATTATTCGATTTATAGTTTTATAGTTTCTCAACTAATAGAAAGCAGGCAAAGGGGAGAGAGGATACTTTAAGACCTAAGGCATTAATCGGGTGGTGCCTGGCACCACCCGATTAATGCTATTATTATAGAAGAGATGTTAATTTGAGAGACTGTGGGGGTTTCGTTTGTGAATAAGTATTTGCCATTTATAGTAATAGCTCTGCTTGTGGCGGGAGCCATGTATTTTTTCGGTGATAGTAAAGAGGTTCTTCCCATTGCAGGGGAAGAAGAGATAAGGAGAATGACGGAACTGGAAGAGTTCGAAAGGGAGATACATCTGCCTACCTATGTCCCATTCGAGATATGGCGGGTGACATTTGACTCGTATTATGTAGGTCCTTTTGAGTACGGGGATAGGGAAACGACCTATCTTCATGAAGATGAGGAGAAATATTGGAGCATAGAACTCGTTTACCATGCCAATGAGGAGTCTGGAGAGATCATAAGAGTGATGACTGCCAATGCAGACGTTATTCTAGAGATGAACGAACTTCCTCCTCATGAAGAGATAGATTTGGCTGACGGGAATGTTGGGTATTATGTCCCCGATGAATTTGGAGCCCGGCTTATAATATGGATAATGGATGAATGGATTTATGTTTTAGATTATATGGGAAAAAGCGGTGAACATGCGTCCAAAGAGGAACTGACTAAGATAGTAGAATCTTTCCGGGAGTATCGGCCATAGTTAGGGTGGATTAGTATAGGGGGCAGGGAATTTTTGGGAAAAGGTGTAATTGTGGAGCACGGATTTTATTTTGGGAGACGTGAAACGAATTATTACTGCCCACCTAAGACTTTTTTATATGTTATAAGATGAAATTTCTCAAGAAGAACAAAATGGAATAGTGAAAATAATTGTCTCATCCCATAGAAAAGGGGTCCTGAAAATGACGAGCGAACGAGCCTTATTTGGATTGCTGCAGATTATTGGTGGAACAATGGCCGCTGTAATGTATAATTTTATTTATTTTTTTACAATGGAACAATTTGTAGCTAGTTTGGGGATATTTTATCGTGACGAAACTACTTTATATATTGTCCCATTTGTTTATATTCCAATCACGCTTGCCCTCTCCATTAGTCTATTTGTCTATGTTCCAAGGATAAGATTATTGGTTGTGGTATTTTTTATGGTCGGCGTTGTTTATATGGTTTACGTGAATAACTCGTATATAGGTTTTTAAAACTCACTTGGCATATTTTGAAATTAATTAATCTTATATGTGTGTTTATGGTAAATGGCAATGCACAGAATGTCGATCAAGCTGTACGTGAGTTTGCTGACGCTACTGTAGGAAGTGACGGATGATTAAAAGAAGTGCTAATTAGAAGTGCCTGACCCTCGGCGAAGTATAGCATTACTGTACCGGGGGTTAGGCTTTTTTCGTTTTATCTAGCGCAACGCGACTCTTCGTGATGATTGTTGAGGAGAAGAGCGGAATTGAACGCATCAATCCGACTTTTCGTGTTGCTTATTCGGGTGGTGTCAGGCACCACCCGAATGTCCCCGTGCTTCTATTCGGTAAGATGAGTGAACAATTCTATGAATGGTGAAGTTGGCTTCTTTAGACAATCTTTCATTCTCTTATTTCTTAAAATATGAGTTTTTTCGCTAATTTACTTCGTACAGAATAAATTGTACGATTTTAATGTCAGAAGAAGCTACTTTACTACATAGAGAGGAGAACGATTTTTGATGAAACTAAAATTACTTGGTGCTACAATAGCTCTTTCTGTTGCAACACTTTTAACGGGATGTGGAGAGGAAGAAACCACACTGATTAATGGTGATGCTAACGTAGGAGAAGCGTTAGATTATACGATTACAGGTATTGAGCCTGGAGCAGGAATGATGGGGCTTGCGGCTGATACGTTAGTGGAGTATGAAAACTTAGGAGGCTGGGAGATTCTAGAGTCTTCTACTGCTGGGATGTTAACGGAGCTTGATCAGGCCATTCGAAACGAAGAGCCGATTATTGTTGCTGGTTGGACTCCACACTATAAATTTGCTACCCATGATTTAAAGTTTTTGGATGATCCAAAGGGTGTTTTCGGTGGTGAAGAGGACATCAATACGATTGTGAGAATAGGGTTGGAAGAAGACATGCCTAATGCATTTAAAGTCCTTGACCGTTTCTACTGGGAGACAGATGATATGGAAGCAGTAATGCTTGCAGCACAAGAGCAACCTTTTGAAGAAGTGGCGCAAACTTGGATTGAAGAGAATGCAGATCGAGTCCTTGAATGGACAGAAGGCGTTGAAATGGTAGATGGAAAAGCTATTGAACTAGTATTAACGCCATGGGATACGGAGCGTGCTTCTGCCCATGTTATGGAGGCAATTTTAGAAGGACTAGGTTATGATGTAACATTGACACCTGTCGACCCTGCTTTAATGTTTCAGCGATCGCTAACGGTGAAGGGGATGCTTCCCTTGCACCATGGTTACCTTTAACGCACGGTGCCTTCTTCGAAGAGCATAGGGAAAACATTATTGATCTAGGACCAAACTTAACAGGTACAAGAGTCGGTTATGTGGTACCCGCCTATATGGACATCGACTCCATCGAAGATTTACCAGCAAATGAATAAGCTGCGGGATGCAAGGGGACGGTTCGGGACTGGTGAAAAAGTCACTTTTTTAAGGTAATTAACTATCTATGCGTACGTTGTTAATGACTTAAAAAAACTGCTAGAAACCTTGATATAACAGGATTTTTAAAACAAAAAAGCCCTCCTAAATGGTATAATATAAGTACGACCAAATACCAACCAGTAGGGGGGCTTTCTTATGCTTCGACTTGAGCCAAAGCAATTAAGTTTTCACTCTGTATTATACAATAAAATTCCAG
>JAJOJL010000116.1 GCA_021208645.1 Bacillus sp. (in: firmicutes)
GTTTGCCGCTCGCTTCCTTCAGATTCCACGTCACCGTGGACACCTTTGCGTTAAGCTAACTGCTACTTCTGTCTTCGCAGTTCGGGACTTTCACCCTAGAGATTGCACCCATGCCGGGCACACTAAAGGAGAGTCGAAATACGGTAGTATTTCGCTCTCGACTTATCGTAGACGAGGTGAGGGAAGTTTCTCAACGTCGATAGGGTCCTGAAGCTAGACAGCTTTAAAATTCGAGTAATATATATTAAAAAACATACCCCAAAAGGGTGGTGTTCCCCTTTTGGGGTTGCCTGACGCAATGTGCGGAGCCTTCGCAATCTCTTAAAAGCCTGACAGGAGCGGGTTTCTCCTATCAGTCGCGCGGCGTATGAAGCCATTGCCAACACTCTAAGCCCTCTTCTCATAAGGCATACTAATTGTCGCCCATTTCGGCAATGATGATCCAGCTTCGCTACAATTACGGTCATATCATCATGAATTTCATTACCACTTTCGCGAATTACCCGTTCCATTAATATATCGGCAATTTCTTGTGGGTCTTCTGTCTCAATCTCTTTAATTACTCGTTTCAACCACATGTCCTTATTTTCTGCAACAGTAGGGGCTTCATAGATACCGTCACTCATCATGATTAACAAGTCACCAGCTTTTAATTCTTCCGTCACTACATCCACATCCATATCCTGGATTATCCCAATAGGCAGGTTCCCTGCCTCTACGGCTTTAACGTGTTCTCCCCGTTTAACATAACTTGGGATTGACCCTACCTTCAGAAACTTAACCAAGCCATCCTGGAGGTCAATCATAGCTAGATCCAATGTAGAAAAAACTTCATCCTCAGATCGTAATGATAAGATTGAGTTAATAGATTTAATGGCCACCTTCTCTTCAATACCTGAACGTAATATATTTTTTAATAGTCCAATTGTTTCCTGACTCTCTATATGGGCCCTCGCACCATTCCCCATTCCATCACTGATGGCTATGGCATACTTTCCTGCTCCCAGCTCCATCGTAGAATAGCTGTCACCAGATACTAAGCGACCACCTTTCGCCGCATGGGCTACTCCTTCTTTTACAACGAAGGTTTTCGTCGATCCTAACGTAATTCTTGAATCCCTCCCCGTTAAGGAAGCAGACTCCACATGTTTTACAATGACGGTCTCGTCTAATATATCAGATAGAAGAGGAGCAACAATTTTTTCCCCTTCATTGTAGTCATTACTAGGCAACGTAATATCAATATCTACATTACCTGCCTCAAGGCTATACACATCTACTGCATCCACATCTATTCCTGCCTTTTGGATCGCATCCATGATCTCTGATTCTTGTTTCTCATGGGCCTTCTTCTCCCGCTGTATATCTTTAGCGAAATCCTCCATTACCTTTGAAACACCTTTCAATTGGTCAGCCACCAATCTTCTGCTTTCAATAAGCTGTTGCTTTAACTGCTTACTAGCTTGATGTTGGTTTAACTCTGATTGCATTACGTTTATAACCCTGTCATCAATTACACAATGGGTTCGCCATGCTGCAAGGAGCTGTCGGTTGTTTACATTTCCCTCCTCCTCACATTCATCCATTAATTGGGCCATTAATTCATATGTTTCATCAAACTTTTTCGTCCAGCAATGATTTTTTTTCATACAGGTTTGACACGTTTGTTCCGTTACCCTACTTAAAAATAGATCTATTTCCCGTTCTCGGGACGATTTTTCTCCACTTCCTTCCAGTAAAGTAAAGCTCTTAGATAAGCTTAAAAACAAGTTAGAAAACTGCTCTACTTTATTGGCAGTTACATCACGAATTTTACGTAAATACTGCTGTTGCTCCTGGGAATGTTCAACTGTACCAGGGATAAATTTAGATAATTCTGTTGTCCATTTTTTGGGAGTTATCATAAACAAGACAATTGCAACCAAACTTTCATACAAGGAATACTGCATCGGCACCTGATTGTCACCATACATTCCCATAAGAAGTGTTGCAATAACAAGTCCAAGGGCAACCGATATCTTTTTTCCTTCCTTGAGTAATCCGCCCAATAAACCAGAAAAAGCTAGTAAACTCATATAAAATAAATTAGCAACATTAGCAAGACTTAAAATTAAACCTGTAACTACACCAACAGTTGAACCAATTGCTGCTCCACCTACAAAGGCAAAAATCAGGACAATGTATCGTGCCACAATTTGTTCTACCGATAGCTGAAATACAAGCCAACCAACCGTACCAATCATTAAGGAAGCCAACAATATTACTAAACAGATGATCTCTTCGCTTTTTAAAGCTACCTTTTTCCGTTTTTCCAAGACAAGAGGTACACTTTGAAAGAAAATCATTGTTACGATCATTGCTAGTCCACCTTCAATTACTGCTGTCAGTAGATGGTATGCTATGTAACCTTCAGTAATAAACAAGCCTGTAAACCTTGCAGTTGCTACGGAGATAAATACGATTACAGGAATGATCTTTTGTTGGTCAAAAAATGTATTACTAATCCCATGAAACAATAAATAGAAAAGCATTGCCACAACTGTAAACCCTGCAAATCCAATGGATACAGTTGCCGATCCTGCAATTAAAGCTAATCCAGCCACTAGTGTGTAACTACTCCGCCATTTTAAAATAACTGCTAAAAAGGGAATAACAAAGGGGACAAGCTCAAATAAAATAACGGACCTTCCTAATAAGAATCCGATAACTGCAATAATTAGTGTAGTTTTAAATGATAAACTAACTGACGACGTCTTGGCCATCTCTGGTTGCTTTACCATTGTAGTGGATTCATTCATTAATGCAGCTGCTTGTCCACCAATAGCCTTTAGTGAAATACGCTGTAACATTCCATGCACCACCCTATTTTTTCCTTATCGTGGTAACATTATAAACATGAATGGTTTAAAGAATTTGTCAAAACAACTTGTCAATTAAAAAAAAGTCTTCGACGGGAATCTCCTTTAAACGTGTTAGAATTAGAGGATACTACACAATAAAAATAGGGAACGTTTTCAATCCAAGTACAGCTTTCGTTCACATTTTTGACACAACCCCATCACAACCCTTGCCATAATGGGATTCCTCATTCACCATGTCGTGCCCATATCTCCCCTTTGACGAAAATCCTCATATTGATTAAATATGGCGAACATCCTCGGACGATTTTTGGAATATATATTATGACAGACACAAAAACACCTGCCTCCAATATTAAGAGACAGGTGTAATTAAAATCTATATACCACTAGCAGCAAGATTATCCCCTTTTGGTATTTCGACCTCCACGCTTAGATTCTGTGTTTCTTTTCAAAGAAGTTAAACGCTCTTCGCTGTCCTTAAGAAAACGACTCATTTTATCCTCGAAAGAAAGCTGTTCACGTCGGTTATTGTTGCTGTTGTTACGGGGACCTCTTTTAGGAGGACGACGCTGTTCCCGCTCTTGAGGAGGTGCTTCTTTTGCCTTACGAATGGATAAGCCGATTTTCCCATCAGATTCAACATTCAAAACCTTGACTTCCACTTCATCCCCTACGGTCAAAAACTCATTAATGTCTTTCACGTAGTTATCAGCAACTTCACTGATGTGTACTAAGCCAGTCGAACCGCCAGGCAATTCAACAAAAGCTCCGAAATTTGTTATACCGGTAACTTTACCTTGCAACTTGCTGCCTACTTCAATGGACATGTAAAAAATGCTCCTCCTTAAAATATCATAAAAAAATTCATTTTATACTATTATACCGAGATTAAAAGACCCGTGTCAATCAGTAGAGTTAGAAGAACGGGGTAGCTGAAATAACGTCTCACCTGGCATTGTCAGGAAAAAATCTCTTCTAGCAATTTCAGCAATATATTCAGGATCGTGGAGCAACTCTATTTCATCTTTTAATTCTAGCTCTTTATCTATCATGACATACAGCTCTTCTTCCAACATTTGCTTTTTCTCTGCTTGTTCTTGGATTGTTTGTTGTTGGTTGTGTAATGTCATACCAATGAATACCAAGAAAATAACCATCGCAATGCCATAGAATGATAGCCTTCGAATAACGCCCCTCTTCCTTTTTAACTTATGTTCATATAACGTCGATTGTTCATCAATATAATCAGAATTTAAGCGTTTAATAGTGGCTTTACGGTTATTTGTCATGGTCATTCACCTCATCTCAATGTAATTTTACTTAGAAACTTGTTCCAGGCTCTTTTCATTTTCCCTTTCCACAACATTAACTTTTTCTTTAGTGGAACGATAGGATTACCAAAAGCTTGGACAAATTTTTCAATCAACCAACGGAATGGCGTAAGTACAATTTGGAAAACAATGTGAAGAATTCTCCAAATAGTGGTTAATACTATCATACTTAACGCGACGAGTACTTTCAATAACCATTTTATTGGATTTATAAATAAAATAGTAATAATCTGAACAGTAATCCTTATTGTCTCCCGTACTAAGTGTATTGTCCACTCCAAAACACGGAGATAGTAGTTTTCAAAAAGAGCTCGATAAATAGAATATCCAAGCAATAGGGACAGAAATAAATAAAACCTAACTTCCCCTTCGTTTACTTGCAGCAATACATAGAAAAATACGAGAGCTTGCAGCAGCCAAAACAAGATATCATTAACTAATAATGTCCATCGAAAACGGCCGGAGCTTCCAACAAAACGCTTGTACGTATCGAAAGAGGCTCCGAACCATATCCCAGTACCAGCACTTGCCAGCATCGATAAAAATTGAATTTCCAGTGTCACTTGAATAACTTCCCGAACAAGCCTTTCGACTTGCCACCGTGTTCGTCTAAGTAAACAAGGTCGTCAATTCTTCCTTGTATGGACACATTGCCTTGATCAACATCAAGTTTTTCATCTGTAAATGCTGGCCGCGAATAGACAAAAACCCCATATTTGTTTCTAGGAGAAACTCTTCATTATCAAAGCTCTCTACATGTTTGACACCTGTGATCTCTAGTGTTTTTCTTCCTCGCATTGTTATTTGATGTTCCACTTGTTTTCGACCTTGTCCACCTGTCGTGTACCCATATTGATCCATTGGACTTTCCCTCCTCACACACTTTGCTATTAATGTATGATGGAGAAAAATAGAATAGAACAAGCCTTATGAAAGATTTTAAAGGGTCTATTCCAAAAGTCGGACTTTGAGCTTTTTGAATGTATCGTGCTCAAGATAATCTGGTTTCATCAAGTATTATTAGAATGAGTCTTGTTCTTGAACTCGTTCTTCTTTTAGGATCGTGTACATTGTTTCTGCTTCTTCTTTACGGAGGGAGTCAGCTAATCTGTCGATCTTTACTGTTACATGTTTTTGACCAAATTGAATAACAACCTCGTCGCCAATCTTTACGATAGAACCTGCTTTGGCAGTTTGGCCGTTAATTAATACTCTCCCTTGATCACAAACTTCTTTCGCCATAGTACGGCGCTTTATTATTCTGGATACTTTTAAAAATTTATCTAATCTCATTTTATGAACCTCCCGTTTTCTATTCTTCCGTTTTCGCTTTCTCCCACAAGGCATCTAGCTTTTCCAACGACTGATCTTCTAGTTTTTCTCCTTGTTCATATAGATTTTTTTCTATAAAATGAAACCGTTTTGTGAATTTTTTTGTTCGTCTGCCTTAATGCTTCATCAGGATCAACTCCGTGATATCTTGCTAAGTTTACCATTACAAAAAGAATGTCACCTAACTCTTTCTCCGCCGCTACCTTATTTCCTTCCTTTAATTCATGTAGCCACTCTTCAATTTCTTCATGCAATTTTTGCCACATTGGAGCATCATCGTCCCAGTCAAAGCCAACTTTTGCAGCTTTCTTTTGTAATTTCAAAGCATACGCCAAGCTCGGCAATCCTCCAGGAATACCCGATAAAATAGAGTGAAACTCTTGGGCGTTTCTCCCTTTCTCTTGTTTCTTTATTTCTTCCCATTGCGTAACAGCTTTTTCTGCATCCTCTGCTTCCGCAGTACTAAACACATGAGGGTGGCGCCGGATCATTTTTTCCGTTAGTATCTCTATGACATCTTCTATCTGGAAAAATCCATCATCCTCGCCAATTTGGGCATGGAGAAGAACCTGCAATAAAACATCTCCTAATTCCTCTGCTAAATGATCCCCATCCTCCTCATCTATGGCTTCTAACACTTCATAGGCTTCTTCAATTAAATATTTTTTCAAAGATTGATGGGTTTGCTCCTTATCCCAAGGACAACCATTCGGCCCCCTTAAGGCAGCGATCACTTCACGTAGCTTTGAAAATTCACGGTATAAAAGTTTATCGTCTGTGACTGGTGGCACATAGACCGCCGTTAAATTACTCAATGTTGTTACCCTGTCTAATTCATAAAGGGGAACCGTCTCAAGCGATTCTTGCTTAGTTCCAGCAGCCGTAACGACCGTAACCTCATAATCATCGGGCAACTTCTCCATCAATGTAAGTTTTACCTCAGAAGCTATAAAGCTGTCGTAAACTTGAGCAATAAGTAGATGTTGTCGAATTTCTATCGTATCCCTACTTAAATTTGTACCGTCGAGGAGCTGGAACCCGTCTATTGGATCCATTTGCAAGGCCGCAAACATTGGATCTAAAAAGCTTTGGCCTCCTGCAATCGTTAATTGAAGCTCACCCCTTTGCTCCAATTCTATCAACAGTTGTACCGTTGACTCCGCTACAAGGGGATGGCCAGGAACTGCATAGAAAACTTCTTCATGTTTTGCCGCATCAAATAACCTCTCAACAATTTCCCTATACACATTCTCAAATTTATCATGCGCCTCATAGACATCATCAAACCCTGTAAATGAAACACCCTCATTTTCTAGTTCAGTTATAACTGGATGCTCCTTTGTTCGGACATATACTTGATCTGCTTCCTTAATCTTCTTATAAACTCCTAAGGACAGTTGATCTAAATCTCCTGCTCCTAAACCAATAACCGTTATTCTTTTTTGCATGCTTTCACCCTCTAACTTATTTTTCATAAGGAAAGTACTTGGACAACTTCGGCAAGCTTTCCCACTCTTCTTTCGTAAATAGTCTAAACCTCCAAATAATCCACACAAAAATTATTGCCCCAAAAAGAGCTCCCATAATAGCTGCCACTGAATAAAGCAGTCTAGTTTCACCGACAATCACTTCTAAGAACAAGATTCCTTGTTGTAGAATTGCTACAATAATGGCCATAGCTAGTAGAGAAACAATCCACTTTATCCAAAGATTTTTTCCCAGCCTGCTCATAAGCTTCATTTTTCTTAAATAAAGGTACATAAGGAATGACATCAACATAAAACTCAATGCCGTCGACAAAGATGCACCCGTAATCCCTAAAAAAGGTATAGCCATACTATTACCAATTAATTTCATCATAAGTCCACACAATAATATTTTCCCAGCAACGCTTCCTTTACCAACAGCATGCAATAGCGCAGCAATTGTCATAAATAATGCCCCGAATAATACAGTAGCGGCCAAAACTTGGAGAGGAACGGTCCCTTGACGATCCATAAATAGCATTGGATTAAGATTAGGCATAATGACAATTAATCCTACACTGGCAGCACCCCCAAATACGATACAAATCTTTACGGACTGCCTCACGTACTGTTGCATTAGAGGAAGATTATTTTCAGTGTGTGCTTTCGTCAAAAAAGGTAAAACACCGTAGGAAAAGACAGTAGTCACAACTGCTCCCATTTGAACCATTGGCCATCCCCTATCATAAATTCCTTTTAAGGAAGCTGCCGTTATTGGTTCAATGTTCATCAGGTTAAGTAGCCGGAATACAGTAAATGAGTCTATTAGTTGAAAAAGGATTAACGCCATGGCACTGACAGAAACAAAAAAACTAGCAACAAACAACTTTTTTAAGATTTGTCTCCAATTTTCCGGCAACTGTAGTTTGCTGTTTCCTATTCGCCAAGAACTATATGTATGTTGTCTATTCCAATAAAAAAGTATTACTAACGCACCTGTCACTCCTCCAAAAAAGGCTCCAATCCCAGCGGAGGTTCCTGCCAAATACGGTTGCCCCAAGCTCAATGCAGCAATTAATAAAATAACGATTACCCTGATCGTCTGCTCCACAACCTGGGAGATGGCGGTTGGTACCATATTTCCCTCGCTTTGGAAAAAGCCTCTTCCTATTGCCAAAAAAGGAATTATAAAATAGGGGAGTCCCAGCCAACGAATTGGATCAGTTAATTGTGAGTCCCCCATTAAGAAGGCTATTTGTTCCGCAAATATGAGAAGCAGGGCTCCAATGAACCCATTTAACAGGAATACACTCAGAAAAAGAAAGGGAATTAAATGAGGCTCTCTCCTACCGCTAAGTCTATCCTCAGTTAGGATGGTAGAGATAACTAACGGAATCCCATATGTACCTAATACAAAGGCAACCCCATATAGGGGATACACCTGCTGATACACATAATAACCTATGTCACCTGTTAAATTTTGATAAGGTACTTTATATAAGGCACTTAAGCCTTTTACAAAAAGGGCCGCAAGGGATAAATAGATAGCACCCTTCACCCATTGCTGCCCTTTGATATTTTCCATAGCATGTTTCACTCCCCGATAAAGACAAGCAAGTACGGTTATTATAGCATATTGGTATAGGAGAGGGTGTCATACCTTAATTAGAATCCGCTTTTTTAGCCTCCTCCACCGCTACTCACACTTCGCATACTTTTTCAACCTCACCTGTCACCATTACCTAATTTGTTTTCCACACCCTATTTCCATTCTCACGATAGTTTCATTCAATAAAGGTCAACTACAAAAAAGAAGAGAGCCAATGCCCTCCTCCATGTTACCGAACAAATTTTTCATTTCTTTACTGTTCCATCTGCCTTGCTAAAAAGCCGGCTGCCGTTTCTGCAAGCTTCTTTTCTACATCTCCCATTCCATTGGTGTCTTTTGCAATTAATGTAACTGCTCCAATCGGGTCACCATTTGCAATAATTGGAGCAATACAATAACCATTTAGTTGCTCTTTACCTTCTCCAGCTAAATGATATTCTCCTGACTGCGATTCAAGCATCGTCTTTCTTTCACTCATTGCAGTTTCTACGAGTTCGCCAATGGCTTTATTTTGGTATTCCTTTTTTGACCCTCCTGCAACCGCAATGTAAGAATCACGGTCAGCGATTAACACAACGTGGTTTAAACTGTCATATAACGCTTCTGCATATTCTTTTGCAAAGTCACCAAGTTCAGAAATAGGAGAGTATTTTTTTAAAATCACTTCTCCATCACGATCAACAAAAATCTCTAAAGGATCGCCCTCACGAATACGTAACGTTCGGCGAATTTCTTTTGGTATAACTACACGTCCTAAATCATCAATGCGTCGAACAATTCCAGTTGCTTTCATACTTACGTTGCCTCACTTTCCTTGTTGTATTCACGTCGATGCTTGCTTGCAAGTATTAAACTTTTTTAGCTGAATCTGTCTTTATTATTAAACGAAAAGGAAGAACTATTCACCATTTGTTGAATAAATTTGTATTTGTTACCTAATTATTAACTTGGTAACAGTGTAAAACAATGCAAAATGCACGAAAAAAGGTTGAAAGAAAGGGATTCCTTTCCATCAACCTCTAAAAAAACAATTATATTGACGCTTTATTATTTTCAGCGTATTCTTTCTTAACATCATCTAACCTTGACAGCACATCCTCCATCAAAGACAAATAGTCACCATCTGAAAAGGTTTTTCTCTTAAGATGAATGGTAATTTGTTTACCAGTCATGGAAAGGTTTAATTTGTTGGAAAGTCGATTAACCAAAGAAAATAATTTTGAGCCATCAATAGAATTGGTTGTATCTTCGCTCAAAATCATTTTACATTCGTTGTTCTTTTCAACAATGGAATCGACCCCTTCTTGTTTAGCCAAGCTTTTAATTTTAGACACGAGTAACAAATAACCAACCTCTTTTGGATAATCTCCAAACCTGTCGATCATTTCACTCTCAAGCTCCAAGATATCTTCATATGTTTCTACTGCCTTGAATTGTTTGTACATATCTATTTTTTGCTTAGAGTCTGGTATATACGATTCAGGTATATAAGCATCCACTTTTATATCCAAATCCATCTCTGAAGGTTTCACAGTTTCTTCTTGCTCTCCGCCTTCTGACGAAACTATTCCTTGTTTCCTCTCATCAATGGCTTCTTTAAGCATTTGCGAGTAGAAATCAAAACCAACAGAAGCAATGAATCCATGCTGTTCTGCACCTAGTAAATTCCCTGCGCCACGAATAGATAAGTCACGCATGGCGATTTTAAAACCGGACCCTAGCTCTGTGAATTCTTTAATGGATTGAAGACGTTTTTCGGCAACTTCTGTTAAAATTTTATCCCGCTGGTGAGTAAAGTAAGCATAGGCGACCCGATTTGACCGTCCTACCCTTCCCCTTAACTGATAAAGCTGAGAAAGTCCCATTTTATCTGCATTATTTATAACCAATGTATTCACATTAGGAATGTCTACACCTGTTTCAATTATGGTGGTCGTAACTAGTACATCCATGTTCCCTTCCAAGAAATCGAGCATCACACCTTCTAGCTCAGTTTCCGTCATCCTGCCATGGGCAAACCCTATCGTTGCATCAGGCACGAGCATGGTAAGCTTGTCGGTGATGGTTTCAATATCTTCAACTCGATTATGGAGATAGAAGGTTTGTCCTCCCCTTGCCATTTCCCTTTCAATCGCTTCACGTACTAACGCTTCATTGTACTCTACAACATACGTTTGAACAGGGAAGCGGTTTTCTGGTGGTGTTTCAATAACTGATAGATCCCTCACTCCAAGCATGGACATATGGAGTGTCCTTGGTATCGGTGTAGCAGTTAAGGTTAACACATCAATATTTGCTTTTAATTTTTTAATCTTCTCTTTATGGGTAACACCAAATCGCTGTTCTTCATCGACGATGAGTAATCCAATATCTTTAAACTGAATATCCTTTGATAACAATCGGTGGGTACCTACGACTATGTCACAAGTCCCTCTTCTTAATCCATCAATCGTTTCCTTTTGTTGTTTTTTCGATCGAAAACGGTTTAACAAGCCCATGTTAACAGGAAAGTCCTGGAAGCGTTCCCGAATTGTTTCATAATGTTGTTGTGCCAAAATGGTAGTAGGAACAAGAAATGCCACTTGCTTCCCATCCATAATTGCCTTAAATGCTGCCCTTAAAGCTACCTCTGTTTTCCCGTAGCCAACATCCCCACAGAGTAGTCTGTCCATTGGTCGATCCCGCTCCATGTCCTTCTTAATCTCCTCAATGGCAGTAAGCTGGTCTTCCGTTTCCTGATAAGGGAATGAGGATTCAAACTCTCTTTGCTCTGGACCGTCCTTCGAGAAGGCATAGCCTTGGCTCGCTTCCCTCTCTGCATATAATTTTATTAAATCATCCGCAATGTCCTGGACAGATGATCGAACCTTTTTCGTTACTTTCTTCCACTCATTTCCACCAAGAGCGTATAGTTTAGGTTCCTTATCTTCTGAGCCGACGTACTTTTGAACTTGATCAATTTGCTCTACAGGAACATAAAGCTTGTCATTTCCTGCATAGGTAATATGCATGTAATCCTTATGAATCCCGGCTACCTCAAGGGTCTCGATCCCTAAGTATTTTCCTATCCCATGGTTAACATGAACGACCCAATCACCAACACTTAACTCTGAATAGTTTTTAATTTTTTCCGCATTGGACAGTTTCTGCTTTCGCTTCGGCTTTTTCGTTTTTTTTCGTAAAAACTTCTTCCTCCGTAATAACTATCATTCGTTGCATTGGTAATTCAAAGCCCGTCATGATTTGACCAGTTACAATTTGCGCCTGACCTGGTTTTGGTGTAGTTTCTGTTATTACTGCCTCTATTTGATAGTCTGTAAGTACCTTTTTCATTCGTCTAGCTCTGTCCTCATCGGCACACACAAAAGTAATGGAGTAATTAGCTTCTCTCCATCTGTCTACTTCCGTTTTCAGTAAATGAAGCTGACCATGGAAATTTTGCATAGACTTACTTTGAATATTTACAATATTTTTTGGGTTGGTGGAAGGTACATGCCTTAAAAAGAGATTTAAGTATAGCTTTGGAAATTCTGTTTCCTGTATAAGCTCCTCCCATCCCTTTGATAGTTCAATGCCAGAAACAGTCGCTCCTTGTCCCAGCATTGTCGTATACCATTCTCCCTCTTCCTTCTCTAAGCTTTTCGCCATCTCTTGAACTCTCGATACTTCA
>JAJOJL010000120.1 GCA_021208645.1 Bacillus sp. (in: firmicutes)
CAAGGAAATAATACAAAGAATATAATTACATAATAAAAAACTATAGCGCAAACGATTGCACTAACAGGGATATTATGATAGTTTATTATAGAGGAGGAAGTGTATATGAAAAAAAGATGGTGGAAAGAAGCAGTCGCTTATCAAATATATCCTCGTAGTTTTATGGATTCTAATGGTGATGGGATCGGGGATATTCAAGGAATTATAACGAAACTCGATTATATAAAAAACTTAGGTATTGACGTTATTTGGATTTGTCCAATTTTTAGTTCGCCGAATGATGATAACGGTTACGATATTAGTGATTACAAGGGAATAATGGATGAATTTGGAACAATGGCTGATTTTGATGAGCTATTGAAGGAAGTACACGCTCGAGGTATGAAATTAATTCTAGACTTAGTCATTAACCATACGTCAGATGAACATGAATGGTTTATTGAGTCACGGTCTTCCAAAAACAATCCGTTCCGAGACTATTATATATGGCACCCAGGAAAGGAAGATGGTTCTGAACCAAATAACTGGGAATCTATCTTTGGAGGATCTGCCTGGGAGTATGATGAAAAAACCAAAGAGTACTATATGCATGTTTTTTCCAGAAAACAGCCGGACTTGAACTGGGAAAATCCCAACGTACGCCGAGACTTATACGATATGGTAAATTGGTGGTTAGACAAAGGTATTGACGGTTTTCGGATTGACGCTATCTCTCATATTAAAAAGAAACCTGGATTCCCTGATATGCCAAATCCAAAGAAAAAGAAGTATGTGGAGTCTTTTGATGGTCATATGAACCAAGAAGGGATCGACGTGTTTCTAGAAGAGTTAAAGCGTCAAACCTTTGATAAATACGACATTATGACCGTGGGCGAAGCAAATGGAGTGAAGGTAGACCAAGCTGAAGCTTGGGTTGGGGAAGAGAACGGCTACTTTAATATGATATTCCAATTCGAACATTTAGGACTTTGGAAAACCAGTAGTGAGGGTGGATTGGACCTCGATGCCCTAAAAGAAGCTTTATCAAAGTGGCAGACAGGACTAAATGGAATGGGCTGGAATGCTTTGTTCCTTGAAAATCATGATCAACCTCGGTCTGTGTCCACCTGGGGAAGTGAGGAGTATTGGGAAAAGTCAGCTAAATCTTTGGCAACTATGTACTTCCTTATGCAAGGAACACCATATATTTATCAAGGTCAAGAAATCGGGATGACAAACGTGAAGTTTGAGTCCATTGATGATTATAATGATGTAGCTATTAAAAACTTATATCGTAACGAACTTGCGGAGGGGAAAACTCACGATGAAGTAATGGAGGTTATTTGGAAAAATGGCCGTGACAACTCCCGAACGCCGATGCAATGGTCCAATAAACAAAATGCTGGATTCACTACTGGAACGCCATGGATAAAAATGAATCCTAACTATAAAGAGATAAATGTGGAAGCAGCCATTGTTGATGAGAACTCAATCTACCACTATTATAAGAAACTTATTGACTTAAGAAAAGCAGAGCCAACCCTCGTCTATGGTGACTATGAACTGGTATTGGAAAGTCACGAGGATGTTTATGCTTATACTCGTCAATTTGAGGGGGAGACATTTTTGATTATCACAAACTTGTTCCCGAGAAAATCCTCCATTAAGTTACCAGCAAGCTTAGCAAAGAAATCCTTCGATTTACGACTAAGCAATTATGAAGTGGAGACAGGAGAATCAATTGAGAAAATTGATTTAAAGCCTTATGAAGCAAGGGTTTATAAACTACTTTAAATGAAAGGCTCTGTTAGTGGGTAATGTTGATTTTGGATATATTTGATTTTGCGAAAGGAGCGAGACTCCTCGAAAATGCTTACACATTTTCTTCGTGCGTGGGCCATTTCGAGGAAGCATCTCAAAGTCCTGCGGGAAAAGCAACGGCTGAAGACCCCGCAGGGACGAGGAGGCTGAAGCGTTGCCCGCGGAAAGCGAGCTCCTGTAGCAAAAATCAACAACAAGGACTAACAGAGCTATCTGAAAAGTTCACAAATTGAAAAGCTAGCCCCTTTTAAAGGCTGATGGATAACATAGGGGTTACTCCACAGTTTAAAATAGGCTAGTTTTTTTTATTTTGCAATGTGCACATTTATTGAAAAACAGTTGAAATGAGTGAAGTTCAACGTAATCATTTTTGATATATATAATCATTTAAAACAGGAGGGAAAAACATGATTAACGTAACTGTATGGAATGAGAACCGACATGAGCAAAAAAATCCCGTTGTAAGAGATATTTATCCTGAGGGAATCCACGGAGCCATTGCTAATTTTCTAAAAGAACATGGTATTAACGCAACAACAGCAACCCTTGACGAGCCGGAGCACGGTTTAACGGAGGAAGTATTGAATGAAACGGATGTACTTCTCTGGTGGGGACATTTGGCCCATGACGAAGTGAATGACGCCATTGTTGAAAAGGTAAAGAAAAGAGTACTTGAAGGAATGGGTCTCATTGTTCTTCATTCTGGTCATTTTTCGAAAATATTTAAAACGTTAATGGGCACAACTTGTGATTTAAAATGGCGTGAGGCAGACGAAAAGGAACGATTATGGGTAATTGACCCAAGTCATCCCATTGTGAAAGGTATAGGAGAATACATCGAGCTTGAAAAAGAAGAAATGTACGGAGAACATTTTGATATCCCAGCCCCAGATGAGTTGATTATGATGAGTTGGTTTGAAGGTGGAGAAGTGTTTAGAAGTGCTTGTACATATCAAAGGGGTAAAGGGAAAATCTTTTATTTTCGCCCAGGTCACGAAACCTATCCAACCTATCATAACGAAGAAATACAACGTGTCATTTTAAACGGAGTTCATTGGGCTAAACCAACTGATAGACCTATGCCAGTTTACGGAAATGCAAAGCCTTTGGAAGAGATTAAACCAAAGAACTAATAGTGGGGTGAAGGTGCACCTAGTGTAGAAGAGACAGATAGGAGCGTTATTCTCACTCTAAACTGTTCTCTAGTGTTCCACTTATTCATAGTAGACAACAAATATTAATAAACTGGAGGTCATCCATAATGAAACAATTAAAAGTTGGTGTAATTGGCTGTGGAAGTATCGCAAAACACCGTCATTTACCTGAATATAATAGCAATAATAATGTAGAAATTGTGGCTGTATGTGACATCGTTGAAGAAAGGGTTAATGCCTTTGCTGAACAATACAATGCAGAAGCATATACAGATTATAAAAAGCTCCTCGCACACCCTGAGATAGATGCAGTAAGTGTTTGTACACCTAACTATTTACATGCTCCTATTACCATCGCCGCACTAGAGGCAGGAAAACACGTTCTTTGTGAAAAACCAATGGCAACTTCATGGGTAGATGCAGAAAAAATGATTGAAGCTGCGGAAACGGCAAATAAAAAGCTAATGATCGCCCACAATCAACGTTTCGTCCCATCTCATCAAAAGGCGAGACAATTGATTGAAAAGGGAGAAGTAGGAAAAATTTATAGTTTCCGTACTGCATTTGGTCATGGTGGACCAGAGGGATGGAGTGCTGACGGTGAGAACAGTTGGTTTTTCCATAAGGAACGAGCATTCATTGGCGCCATGGGAGATCTTGGTGTCCACAAAACGGACTTGCTTCGTTACCTTCTAGGAGAAGAATTTGTAGAAGTTGGTGCCTTTGTGGAAACAAGTGCCAAGGAGAATTCCGATGTGGATGACACAGCAGTATGCATCTTGAAAACAAAAAGTGGTATAGTGGGAACCCTGGCTGCTAGCTGGTCCTACGTATCTTCAGAAGATAATTCCACAATTATTTACGGTGAAAAAGCTATCCTTCGACTTGAAGACGATCCTGTTAATTCTCTTATCGTCCAATATAATACTGGGGAAATCGTTAAGTATGAATTAGGCGGGATTCAAACAAATGAATCTGGTGGACAAACTAATTCTCAAGTTATAGACAAATTTGTCCATGCGATTACAGAAAATACAGACGTACCTGTTTCGGGAGAAGAAGGAATGAAATCTCTGCAAGTTGTTTTATCAGCCTTAGAATCTAATGTCACAAAACGCATCATCAGTATATAACTAAGGAGAATGTTAATGGAAAAGTTAAGGATGGGGATTATTGGAGCAGGTGGAATCGCTCAAGGGCGACACATTCCCGCTTTTCAAAAACTGGCTGATAAAGTAGTCATTACTGCTGTTTCAGATGTAAATATAGAAACGGCTCAAACCGTAAGCAAATTGTTTAATATTGAAAATATATACACTGACTATCGGGATATGCTCCAAGAAGTGGATGCCGTAACGATCTGTACACCAAATAAATTTCACGCTGAAATTACCATTGCTGCCCTGGAGGCTGGTGTTCATGTCCTTTGTGAAAAACCAATGGCCATGAACTCAGCAGAGTGTGAAGCTATGATTGATGCAGCTGAACAGTCAGGGAAAGTTTTGGCCATCGCCTATCATTATCGCTATATGAGGGATTCTCAGGCGGCAAAAAAGTTGGTACTGAAGCAGGAAATTGGCAGCCCTATCGTTGCGAGAGTTCAAGCGCTAAGACGTAGGAAAGTTCCTGGATGGGGCGTGTTTACAAATAAAGAACTACAAGGGGGCGGAAGTTTAATTGACTTTGGCTGCCACTTACTTGATTTATCCTTATGGCTAATGGGAACACCTAAACCCGTTGAAGTGATGGGGAAAACGTATAACAAGCTAAGTAAGATGCCAGACCAAGTAAATCAATGGGGAAGCTTCGACCCAGAAACTTTTGAAGTAGACGATCATGTCACAGCCTATATTACTTTCGAAAATGGTGCATCCATGTTATTCGAAACGTCGTGGTCTGCAAATATAAAAGATGATGTGCAACAAGTAAGTATATCTGGTGAAACGGGAGGTCTTGACCTATTCCCACTTGAGTTAAATCAAGTAAAGCATGGGATGCTCTTCAATAGCCAAGCTAATTGGCTTCCAGGCGAGGAAGATGAAGGCTTCTTTCAAGCAAAAAATTTTGTAGATACATGTTTAGGAAGGGACAAGCTCATTATCCAGCCTGAGGAAGCTATGACCGTATCCAAAATAATAGAAGCTATTTATAAGAGCAGTGAGACTGGCAGCAGTATAAAGCTAGATTAACAAGGAGGGGACAGAACATGAAATTAGGTGTTTTTACTGTATTATTTTCGCAAATGAATGTTGATGAGATGTTAGATTACGTGAAGGAAGCAGGAGTAGAAGCGGTGGAAATCGGTACTGGTGGCTATCCAGGCAACGCCCATTGCCATATGGAGGCGTTACTGGAAAGTGAAAAACTGCGCAACCAGTATTTAGAGAAGGTGACATCTCGAGGATTGGAAATAAGTGCATTTAGCTGTCACGGAAACCCAATTTCACCAGATGAAGCTTTCGCAAAAGAATCCCATGACGCTTTGGTAAAAACCATAAAATTAGCTAATTTAATGAATGTACCTGTTGTAAATTGTTTCTCCGGTACAGCTGGGGACCACGAAGGGGCAAAATATCCAAACTGGCCCGTAACTCCATGGCCAAATGAGTACGGCGATGTGTTAAAATGGCAATGGGAAGAAAAGCTTATTCCCTATTGGAAAGAAGTTGGACAACTTGCAAAACAACATAATGTAAAAATTGCATTAGAATTGCACGGTGGTTTTCTTGTACATACCCCTTATACGTTGTTAAAACTAAGGGAAGAGACGTGTGATGCTATCGGTGCAAACCTAGATCCGAGTCATTTGTGGTGGCAAGGAATCGATCCAGTCGCTGCCATTAAAATTTTAGGAAAAGCAAATGCCATACACCATTTCCACGCAAAAGATACGTATATTGACCAAGAAAATGTGAATATGTACGGATTAGTGGATATGCAACCTTATGGCGAAGTACAAACGAGAGCATGGAGTTTCCGTTCTGTCGGCTGCGGTCATAGCATTCAAGAATGGTCTGACATGATAAGTGCACTAAGAACGTACGGCTATGATTATGTAGTGAGTATTGAGCATGAAGATCCTCTTATGTCTATTGAAGAGGGATTTAGCCGAGCAGTAAAAAATCTTAACTCTATCCTCATTAAAGATAAGCCATCTGATATGTGGTGGGTATAAACTTTAGCTTAGTTTTAGGTGCCTGCAGTTCTCTTTGGTTAGGGAGTTCAGCTACTATGGACTATTGCTAGATCCAACAGAGCTAAATTAAATTAATAATAAGGGTGAACACATTGGACAAAAAATGGTTAGTCGGTGTAGATATCGGTGGAACAACAATTAAAATGGCATTTATCGGCGATGATAAACAGATAATTTCAAAATGGGAAATTGACACAGATACAGCGGAAAAAGGAAACAACATTCCTTTCCACATTGCTGAAGCTATTGAAGGGAAACTAGCTGAGTTGAAGGCAACAAAAGAGAAATTGAAGGGAATCGGCGTTGGAGCACCAGGTCCTGTTAATTATTCCGATGGCTCAATAAAATTAGCTGTAAATTTAGGGTGGGAAAATTTCCCATTAAAAGAGATACTTTCAGAGGCGAGCGGTTTACAAGTCGTCGTCGACAACGATGCAAATATTGCTGCAATCGGTGAAATGTGGGCTGGTGCAGGTGAAGGTGCAAAGGATCTAATTTTAGCCACTCTAGGTACTGGGGTTGGTGGAGGCATTATTGCAAATGGTGAGATTGTTCGTGGCACAAATGGTGCTGGTGGAGAAATCGGCCATATTACTTCCGTAGTTGAAGGTGGATACCGTTGTAACTGCGGAAAGACAGGCTGCTTAGAAACTGTGGCATCGGCTACGGGAATAGTTAGAATGGCAGTGGAAAAATTGAAGGTTGAAAACGGAAACAGTGTTCTTAGTGGTCCATTCAGCGAACACGGAACTGTTACGGCTAAAGCAGTATTTGATGCTGCTAAAGATCAGGACGAACTGGCTGTGACTATCGTTCGGGAAGTTGCTTTTCATTTAGGATTTGCACTAGGAAACTTAGCAAACGGATTAAATCCAGAAAAAATCGTCATCGGAGGCGGTGTCTCCCGTGCCGGTGACGTATTACTCCACCCCGTTAAAGAGGAGTTTGCTCGCTTTGCCTTTCCAAGGGTACTGGAAGGAGCAGAATTTACTATTGCCACTTTAGGAAATGATGCAGGTGTAATTGGTGGAGCCTATTTAGCAAAAACAAAGTTGAATTAGCAGAGGATACGAAAAAGGGTATTAAAAACTCTTTTTTCGTATCCTCTTTTTTCATGAGTGAATGTACCTTGCCTTTTTCGGAAAAGCTACCACTAGGAGGTGTTTTCTCATGAAAAAAGCCTTGGCAGGAGCCGGATTACTTCTGCTGGTCGCGACTGGCTGTAATAATTTAGATACACCAGAAGTTCGTGGTCTCAACACAAACCCAGCAGATTTTGGAGACACGTATGTAGCCGGGGAAAAAGACTGGCAGGAAAGCTTATTTGGTCCGGGACCAGCAAACTATGGAGTCGCTGGAAAAAATAATGCTGACAGAGTAGATAATATTAGTGAAATAAATTCAACAGGTGCCAGTTACCGTTCCCCTACAGCACCTCATCCTACTTTGGCCGATTACCAAGATGCAATGGAGACCGCCATTTATGAAATGGCAAATGTTACGCCAGGCATGGTCATTATTATGGGTGGAGACGTATGGGTGAATATCATGTATGATGATGCAGTCAATGTCACAGAAGACGAGAACAGAAGGCGAATTGAAGAAGTGGAAAGACGACTTTATGAAGTAAACCCCCGATATAACTATCGAATAATCGTAAATGACTGGCGCTAATAAAAGATGAAAGGACCACTCCCAACTAGTTGGAAAAGTGGTCCTTTTATTGAATTTCTAGTTATTATTTTAGGCTCTGTTAGTGGATAATGTTGATTTTGGATATACGTTGATTTTGCGAAAGGAGCGAGACTCCTCGAAAATGCTTACACATTTTCTTCGTGCGTGGGCCATTTCGAGGAAGCATCTCAAAGTCCTGCGGGAAAAGCAACGGCTGAAGACCCCGCAGGGACGAGGAGGCTGAAGCGTTGCCCGCGGAAAGCGAGCTCCTGTAGCATAAATCAACAACAAAGACTAACAGAGCCTTATTTTAAAACCTTCTTGCTGCTTGTTGTAGAGGGTCCCATACTCCGTTATATGGAGGTGAATAGCTAAGATCCAGGTTTGTCAAATCAGAAACCTTCATCTCATGGTAGAGAGCTGTGGCCGCAACGTCGATTCGCTTATCTACCCCAGTTTTACCAATAATCTGTACACCTAAAAAGCCATCTGTTTCTTTATGGCGTAACAGTTTCATGAACAACTCATCACTGTCTGGAAAATAGCCTGAGTGGGGACGGGCTGTAAATTCAATCGTGTCATATGGAATGGAAAGGGACTTCGCTTCCTGCTCACTCAGTCCTGTACGCCCGATCGTAACGTCAAAAAATTTTACGATGGATGTTCCAATAATCCCTTGAAAATTCTTAGATAAACCTGCAATATTACTACCAGCTACCTGCCCCTGTTTATTGGCGTGGGTTCCTAAAGGAATGTAATCGTCCCTCATCTTAAGGCGATGATACTGGGTGGCACAGTCACCTGCAGCATAAATATTAGGCACCGATGTTTCCATGGCAGAATTGACGAGAATGGCGCCAGATGAATGAAGAGATATACCTGCCTTACCAGCGAATTGTGAGTTTGGTTTAACGCCGATAGCGACTATGACCATGTCACTACGGTGAATCCCTTTATCAGTCACTACTGCCTCTACTTTTTCAACCCCTTGAAAACCTTCCACAAACTCACCAACCGATACTGAGATACCTTTAGTCTCCGCCTTTTTGTGAATTTGGCTGCTTATCTCTTCGTCATACATATTGCCCAGCCGTTTTCCTTCAATGATTTGTACCTTTCTGCCCCTTTCCACAAGATTCTCTGCCAGTTCTAGGCCAATATAACCACCGCCGATAACAGTAACGGATAGGACATCTTCTTTCATATCCTCCACGATTTTCTCTGCATCAGGAATAGTTTTTAACACATGTATGCCTTGTAAGTCTGCTCCCTTCCAGTCTTTTGGAAAAATTGGACTTGCTCCTGTTGCAATCAAACATTTATCATACTTTAGTTGAAAGGTTTTCCCCGTGTTATGATCCACTCCAGATACCATTTGTTCGTCAGTGTCTATTGTCTGTACCTCATTGCCAACTCGTGCATCAATTCCAAATTTTTCTTGAAACGTGTCTCGGGACCTGGCGATGAGCTTGTCTGTGCTATCGATGAGACCGCCGATATAATAGGGAAGGCCGCATTGCCCATAGGAATAATAATATCCCTTTTCCAGTACGGTAATTTCTGCATCTTTTCTGTTTCGTACGATTTGCATAGCAGCACTCATTCCTGCCGCATCTCCACCAATGATTAAAACCTTCATTCATTTAACCTCCATTCACAAATACCTACTTGGCAAAATAAACTATAATACCGTATCTATTTATGGGATACCCATCCACAACCAGGGAAAAACATTTAGTATAGTGTGTGTTTAAAATCCCCATTTCAGCCTTTTAACACACATTTTAGTTGAATCAATTTGGGGCAATGGCTTCGCTCGTCACTTGCTGACAGGAGGAAACCATTCCTGTCAGCGTGTAAAGGAGTGTGACGGCTACGCTCATTGCAACATGTGTGTAAAAAAGCTCTAAAACCGAGCTTTTTAACACACATAGTGTTTACGTATATTTTCCTTAGTAGTCGGTGAAAGTTACGATAGAAGGTATTTTGCTGAATGAAATAGAGAATGAGTATTTATTATCCAAAATCCTGCAGAAATCCCTTGTAACCCTTAAAATTATTTTTGCTTTCGGGAATTGATTTTTACAAAAACAAATCCCTGTACTATAATAAGAACTGTTGACCGTTTAATGATAATGAGGTGAAGGACAGTGTTTGATCGTTTACAAGCAGTAGAGGAACGATATGAAAGGTTAAATGAGTTATTGATGGACCCTGATGTCATTAGTGACCCGAAGAAGCTCCGTGACTATTCCAAGGAGCAATCAAATATAGAAGAAACCGTGCAAACTTACCGTCAGTATAAGGAAATAAAGCAGCAATACGATGATGCGAAGACAATGCTGAAGGAAGAGGATTTGGACGACGAAATGTACGAAATGGTAAAAATGGAGATGGAGGAGTTGGCGGAGCAATTACCGCCGATTGAAGACAAACTACGTGTTCTATTGTTGCCGAAGGATCCAAACGACGAGAAGAACGTTATTGTGGAAATCCGTGGTGCTGCTGGTGGAGATGAAGCGGCATTATTTGCTGGTGATTTGTATCGCATGTACTCCCGTTATGCGGAAGCTCAAGGATGGCGTCCGGAAGTTATTGAAGCCAGTGCCAATGATATTGGTGGCTACAAAGAGATCATTTTCATGATCAACGGTAAAGGTGCTTATTCAAAAATGAAGTACGAAAACGGTGCCCACCGTGTACAACGAGTACCAACAACAGAATCTGGCGGTCGTATCCATACGTCAACTGCCACTGTAGCTGTTTTACCGGAAGCAGAAGAAGTGGAAGTAGACATTCATGAAAAGGACATCCGCGTCGATACGTTTGCGTCCAGTGGCCCTGGTGGTCAGAGTGTAAACACGACCATGTCAGCTGTTCGTCTGACTCATATCCCTACCGGTGTCGTTGTATCGTGTCAGGATGAAAAGTCGCAAATTAAGAACAAAGAAAAGGCCATGAAAGTTTTGCGTGCCCGTGTTTATGATAAATTTCGTAAAGAAGCGGAAGCGGAATACGCACAAACCCGTAAATCTGCTGTTGGTACTGGTGACCGCTCGGAGCGGATCCGTACGTATAACTTCCCGCAAAGCCGTGTAACGGACCACCGCATTGGTTTAACGTTACAAAAGCTTGATTACATCCTGCAAGGGAACTTGGACGAAATTATCGATCAGTTGATTATGGAAGAACAGTCCCGCGCGATGGAAGAAGCAGGGGAGTAAGTTTCCATGGGAAAAAAAGTGTATGAGGCCCTTCAATGGGCTTCTTCTTTTTTAGAGGAGGCCGGCTATGAAGGACGAATTGGTGTAATTTTAATGCTTCATCATACAGGTTGGTCCCGATCGATGCTGTTTGGTGAGTACCGATCCGTGCTGCCTGTTGAGGTGTGGGTGCAGTTTCGTGAGGATGTGGAAATTGCAGCTGGTGGAGTGCCTGTTCAGTACATTACTGGCGTAGAGGAGTTTTACGGCCGTGAGTTTTTCGTTGATCCGAATGTGTTGATCCCCAGGCCGGAAACAGAAGAACTTGTGGAAATGGTGCTAGAATTAGTGCGGGGACATCTTGGTTCAGGTCCACTAAAGATTGTGGACGTTGGTACTGGCAGCGGAATTATTGCCATTAGTTTATGTCTAGAGCTAGGAGATGCAGACGTTCATGCTGTGGACATCTCGTCGGGAGCGCTGGAAGTGGCTCGTCGGAATGCTAAGAACCTTGGTGCGAAGGTGACGTTTCATGAAGGGGATTTGCTAGATCCTTTTCTTGATTGTGGTGAAAGTGTTGATGTTGTGAAAAAATTCAATGTGATTGTTTCCAATCCACCTTATATTCCAGAGGGTGATCGAAGTATCATGAGGGCCAACGTTCTGGATCACGAACCGGATTCAGCATTGTTTGCTGGAGTAGATGGTCTCGATATTTATGGAAGGCTCGTGAGGCAAATTCCTTCTGTGCTCGATCTTGATCTGCCGGGATTGGTTGCCTTTGAAATTGGTCACGGCCAAGGGGAGGCAGTCTCAAGGCTGTTGCAGGATCAGCTCCCGACTGCTCTTGTTGAAGTGAAGAACGACATTAATGGCAAAGAGCGGATTGTTTTTGCTGTTGTTAAATAATTTGAGTGTTTTGGATGACCAACCCGTTGGTCATCCTTTTTAGGTTATCTGCCCTGCTAATGTGTGTCTTCTTGTCAGAAGGGGAGATTCTGAAGTGAATTGGATATGATTGTGGTTCAATTTGCCCGTGGGGGGATGAGAAACGTGAAGGACGGTCAAATTCGGGAGTTTAATTTGAGCCCGTGGGGCGTGAGAAACGTCAAGGACG